>CAYRCA010000124.1:0-9944 GCA_964422565.1 uncultured Acidobacteriota bacterium
GGCGCGCGAGCTGGGTTCCGGCACCTCGACCGCGCCGGGCCGCAGTCCAACGCCGGCCCGCCGCGAAATCCGCTCCGAGGCTCGACCGGAACTGGCCACCCTCTCCGAGGTTCGCTACTGGTCCAATGAGGACTACACCCGGGTCGTCCTGCAGTTGGACCGGGAGGTGGCTTTCGAGCGGGTGCTCCTCTCGAATCCCGATCGGATCTACTTCGACCTCCCCTCCGCCCAAGTCGATACGCGGCTCATCGATCGGACCTATGAGGTGAACGGTCTTTTCCTCAAGCGCATTCGCGTCGCCGAGAACCGGCCCGACGTCATCCGTGTGGTGCTCGACTTCGATCGGATCGACCAACACACTGTCTTCGCCCTGTACGATCCCTTTCGGATCGTCATCGACACCCGGGGCGACACTCAAACCGCGATGGCCGCCGTCCCTTCCCCGGACGCGGAGCCTCCGGCCGAACCGGGTCCCTCGGACACGCCGGCATCGACGGCGGCCGCCGTCGCGCCCGGCCCCGTGGAGCCGGATCCGGATCGGGAGGAGGAGGCCCTGTCGGCATCCCCCACGATTCAGGGCAACTGGACTCTCACGCGAACTCTTGGACTGAAGGTGGGCCGGGTGGTGATCGACCCTGGTCACGGAGGCAAGGATACCGGAACCGTCGGTCCCTCCGGACTGCGAGAGAAGGATCTGGTCCTCAACGTTGCCCTCCACCTCAAGGAACTCCTGGAGCAGCGGCTGGGAATCGACGTCATCCTGACGCGGAGCGACGACCGCTTCATCCCGCTGGAAGAGCGCACCGCCATCGCCAACCAGGAGGGCGCCGATCTCTTCGTCTCCATCCATGCCAACGCCAGCCGGAATCGACGCGCCGCCGGGGTGGAGACCTATGTGCTCGACTTTGCGACTACACCATCGGAGGTCGAGGTGGCCAGCCGGGAGAACGCAACCGCCCAGAAGAATATCCGAGAGTTGGAGGACCTCCTCAGGAAGATCGCCCTGGGCGATTTCAACCAGGAATCGCGGGATCTCGCTCAAACCGTACAGCGGGAGCTGGTGACGGGGCTCGCGGGCGCACGTCCCGGGAATCATGACCGCGGAGTCAAACAGGCGCCCTTCATCGTTCTGATCGGCTCCAACATGCCCAGCATCTTGACGGAGATCGGGTTCATCAGCAATCCTGAAGAGGAGAGGTTCTTCAAAACGGAAGAGGCCCAGCGGCAGGCGGCCGAGGCCCTGTTTCGCGGGATAGAGGGCTATTTCCGGTCCCTCGGGACTCTTCCCGGTGTCCGACATACCGCCTCGGCGACTGGACGGTAAAGACCTCCCGGGATCCCCATGATCAAACACCTCCTTCTGTTGGCCACTCTTCTCGCCGCCGTCCCTCCCCTGCGGGCCGAGGCGGAGATCCAGCGCTTTTTCGCCCGTCTGGAGGGCTATCGTTTCGTGATGAGGTGGGAGACGACGGACCCCGCGAGGGTCGAGACGCGGGGCCACCACTCGCGGGGACTGCTGGAGGAATCGGCGCTGATTTCCGCGTCCGCCTGGACGATCCGACCCCCCCAGGGCGCCGAATTCCCGCTGCTGGTCTTTGAGACCGAAGATTCCTCGGGTGCATTCCTGCTCTTCACTCGCTGGCGGCTCGGTGCCCGGCCGGAGGCAAGGACTCTCGATCTGCCCATCGGGCACCTCCACTCGCCTCGTGATGCCGCTTTCTGGCGAGGCAATTTCTTCTTCCGGCTGGGCGATGGGTCCGCCCCGGTGAGCCAGGCAGTCTTCGAGGCCTTCGTGGGGGACATCTTCCGGGCTGTTTCAGCTGAAAACCTTCTGCCCGTCTCCGTCTCCCACATCCCGGAGGAGGAACTGGTTCCCGATTCGCTCCGCTTCTATCTCGGCCCCGCTTCGCTCGCCGAGAACGAGCGCTTCCCCGAGCCCCTGCTCGACACCGTCGGCCTGGCCGACCGAATCGAGATCGCTTTTGGCCGCTACGAGCCGGGTGACGACGCCCTTTTTCTGATCGGATATCCAACCCCCACGTTGGCGGACGAAAATTTCCGTCGCCTCCAGGGCCGCCTGCAGGAATTCTTCTCCGACGAGGGGATCTTCATGAAGCGGGCCGGGGTGCTGGTCTGTCTGTTCGTCGGTCCCGAGGATCGCGCTCTGGATGTGTTGAACCGGGTTCGCTACGAGCCCACCATCAAGTGGTTCCACGACAAGAGACCCGAAAGGGAACCCAGCGAGACGGTCAAGTTCCTGCGCCTGTTGACTCGGACGTTCCTCGGCACGGGCCTGCTGCTTCTCATGATGATCGGATTGGGCATCGCCGTCGGCCTGTTTCGTTACGAGATGCTTCGCCGCTTCCCGACGCTGGTGAGAAAGAAGGAGATGATCCGCCTGAGGCTGGACGAGTAGGAGGGATCACTGGCCGCCGATCCGGGAACGCCCCGGAAACTCTGTTCCCGGGATTCGTGCCCCGCCCTCCGCAAGCCCCCCGCGAATCTCCTCGTTGTCCAGATCGACCGACTGCACCAGCCGCTCCAGAAAATCGGGGATGGCCGCCGAGACGCGGCTCCAACTCGGTATCAGCACCATCCCCTGCGGGTCCTCCAGGTAGTTCTGCGACGCCACCCACAGCGCCTTCCGAAAGGTTTCCACCGCCTGGTTCTCGCCGTGCCGATCGAACTTCAACTGGTTGATCAGCGCGTCGTCGCTGTAGCTCTTGATGGTGTCCTCGGCCGAACGCTGATAGACCGTCGACAGCGTCCGGAAAAAGGCCTCCCCCATCTGGACCCCCTCCGTCGCCAACGTCCGCAGGATGCTGTCGGCGATGTCCACCGACATCTTCATCAGCCCCTTACCGGGATCCCGCGGGGAGAGAGGCCGGTGCTTGTGGTCGTAGTTCTCGGCGAGATCCACCTGGCAGACTCGCTTCAACGATGCGTTCCGATACACCTCGGTCAGCATTCCGATCTCCAGACCCCAGTTCGACGGAATGCGGTTGGTTTGGGCCAGGTCCACCGTCATGGCGAATTCACCCGACAGGGGGTAACGGAAGCTGTCCAGGTAATCGAGGATGGGATGCCCGCCGACCAGCTTGATCAGAGCCCGAATCAGGGGCGTCACGAACAAGCGGGTCACACGTCCATACAGCTGATCCCGGTAACGAGCGTAGTAGCCCTTGCAGAACTCGTACCCCATATGTCCGTTAGCCACGGGATAGCAGAGTCTCGCCAGGAGGGACCGGTCGTAGGTGAGAATGTCGCAGTCGTGCAAAGCGATAGCCTTGGCCCGCCCGACGGCGATGACGTAGCCGAACGCAAACCAGCTGCCCCTCCCCTTGCCCTGCTCTCCGACGGCCAACTCGCTCTGCTCCAGTTCCTGGACCAGAGCGCGCATGCGGGGACCGTCGTGCCAGAGAATGCGGAAATCCTGTGGAAGACTGGAGAAGAACCGGGCCGCCTCCTGGAACTGATCGGCGGTCATCCGATCCATACTCAGGACGATCTGGTCGATATATCGAACCTTCAGCAACTCCTCGACGATGACTGGAATCGCCTCCCCCTCCAACTCGGAATAGAGGCAAGGCAAAACCAGGGCCAGGGGCCGACGCTTTACGTATCGAAAAAGATCATCCTCCATTCTTTCCAGGCTCGCCTGCCCCAGGCGATGGAGGGTCGTAATGCTTCTGGCCTGTTGAAAGTCTGACATCGACCCGAGTTTAGCAACTGCCCCCGGGCGCGGCAACCTCCAGATCGAAACCTCAGATCGATCTCCAGATCGGCGGAACGGCGATTGGCAAGCCGGCGGCCGTGCTGTACCCTACCGTCATGGGGATCGCCGAACTCAGGAGTGCCTTAAGTACCATCTACACGGCGGCCCTCGACGCCGTCGATCCGGAGAGGGCGGTTCTGGAGTACCTGAAAGCCCATCCCATCGAGGCGGGCCACCATCGAAGGATCTATCTCGGAGGAATCGGAAAGGCGGCGGTCCCCATGGCCCGCGCCGTGGAAACCTCCCTGGAGGACCGAGTTCGGGCGGGACTCCTCATCGTCAAGGACGGCCACGGCGGTCGGTTGAAGAAGATAGAGGTCCTCGAGGCTTCCCACCCGCAGCCGGACGCCCGGGGCGAGCGGGCCGCCCGGCGGTTGACCCGCTTTCTCGCGGAGAATCTCACCGCCGACGACCTGCTCGTTTTCCTGATCTCTGGAGGCGGTTCGGCTCTCCTGCCCCTTCCCGTCTCCGCTCTCACCCTGGAGGACAAGCAACGGGTCACCGCCGTCCTGATCCGCTGCGGCGCCGACATCCACGAGATCAATACCATCCGCAAGCACCTGTCCCAGGTGAAGGGCGGACGGCTTCTCGACTTCACAAACGGGGCCCGGGTCCTTTCGCTGGTCCTCTCCGACGTGATCGGGGACGACTTCGCCAGCATCGCTTCGGGACCGACGGCCGGCGATCCAACGACCTTCTCCGACTGTCTTGAAATCATCCAGAAGTATGGCATAGCCGACGAGTTGCCCGCGGCGGCTCTCGATCATCTCCGTCGGGGCGCCGCGGGAGGATCGGACGGCGTCGCCGAGACACCCAAACCGGGAGACCTCCGTTTTCAAACGGTGGAGAACGTTCTCGTTGCCAATAATTTCAGCGCTCTGGAGAAGGCCGCCGAGGCCGCCCGGCGCGTCGGCCTCGCTCCCCTGATCCTCTCATCGTCGATCGACGGGAACACGAACGATATCGCCAGGATGCATGTGGCCCTTGCCCGGGAAGTCTTGGCCAGCGGTCATCCCCTTCCCCCACCCTGCTGCCTCATCTCGGGGGGGGAGACCACGGTTCAACTTCGGGGGGACGGCAAGGGCGGCCGGAACATGGAGTTCGTTCTCCAGTGCGCCCATGAGATTCGCCACTGGCCGGATCGTCCGGTGCTTTTCTGCAGTCTGGGCTCGGACGGAAACGACGGCCCCACCGACGCCGCCGGTGCCGCGGCGTCCTTTGAAACCCTGCGGAAGGCCCGGGAGAATGGCCTGGATACCGCGGACTTCCTCAGGCGCAACGATTCCTACCACTTCTTCGAGCCTCTCGGGGGCCTCATTGTGACGGGACCGACTCGTACCAACGTGATGGACCTGCGCTTCGTGCTGGTGGGCGGGAAGTGATCGCGGGCCGGGCAGAAAAGGGGGCCGGAAACCCGTGCCTCCATGACAAACCTGGACAATGAGTGACGAAATGGGAAGCGCGTTCGAGGCCCGCAAACAGAGGACCGTCCTGGGATCGTCCAACGCCGGGCACACCGGCAAGCATGTATCAGGCCGGAACCATCAGCCCTCGATTTCGAGCAACTCGTTCAGCGATCCCGACCGAAAACCCTGCAGGTCCAAGGTGACGTACTGGTACCCCAAGGCCTTCATCCCCCGATTTATCTCGTCGAAGAGCTGGAGATCAAGAATCCTCGACATTTCCACCGGTGCCACCTCGATTCGCGCCAACGACTCGTGATGACGAACCCGAAACTCGCGAAAGCCCAAGCCTCTCATGAGGTCCTCGGCCCGCTCGACCTGGCTCAATTTTTCCCGGGTTACGGTCACCCCGTAGGGTAGCCGCGACGCCAGGCAGGGCATGGCGGGAAGGTCCCAGGTGGGCAGGTTCCAGCGGCGGGACAACTCCCGAATCTCCGCCTTGGTCATGCCGACCTCGATCAGGGGACTGGTCACGGCGCGCTCCTCGGCCGCCGTCCTTCCGGGTCGATAGTCACCCATGTCGTCGGCGTTGCTGCCGTCGAACACCGCCTCGACACCCCACTCCGCCTTTAGCCGCCTCAGGAAATCAAACAACTCCGACTTGCAGAAGTAGCAACGGTTGGTGGGGTTCTCGGCGTAGCTGGGATTATCCAGCTCCCCGGTCTCGATGAACTGGTGGTTCAGTCCGTAATCGGCCACAAAATGGCGCACCAGTTCCTCCTGCATCCGGGAGACCGAGGGGGACAGGGCCGTCACGACCCGCGCCGCCGACCCCATCACCCGGTTGGCCATAAAGGCGAGATAAGAACTGTCCACTCCCCCGCTGAACGCCACGATGGAACTGTTATATCCTTGTAGGAAGCGAACTAGTTCCCGCTCCTTCTCCCCGGGGGTCATCCTCCGGATTGTACCACACGGCCTCTCGACCTTTGGGGGATCGGACGGGGTGAGCGGCTCGAGTTTCGGAGACCTCTTGGTAGCCGGGGCATCTAAGTATGGAAAAGCGCCGGTGCCGGAGAGCTGGTAGAATTCGAATTGAGGCAGTCATGAAACGAACATTGCTGATAGGAAGTCTGGCTCTTGGACTCGCGGGCTCGATGACGATCATCCCCGCTCAAGAAAGGCAAATCGAAGAGGACCAGCCCAGGCCGGAAGGCGAGGCTGCGATACGCCTTGAGGTGGAGCAGATTCGAGTGGACGTGACCGTACGCGACCGTAGCGGGAATCTGATCACCGGTCTGACTCGGGACAACTTCGAGGTCTATGAGGACAAGGTGCGGCAGGAGATCACCTTCTTCGAACCGGTTGAAGCTCCCATGACCGCCGTGCTGATAACCGAGTACAGCCGGGTCATACCCTGGGAGCTGCTGTATGAGTCCATCATGGCCTCCTACACCTTCGTCGACCAGATGCGCCAGGACGACTGGATCGCCGTCATTGCCTACGACATCCGTCCCGAGATTCTGGTGGATTTCACCCAGAACCGGATTGAGGTTCAGCAGGCCCTGCAGCGCCTCAACTTCCCCGCATACCGGGAGAGCAACCTGTACGACACGCTCTACGACACCCTCGATCGCATCGAGGAACTGGACCAGAAAACCGCCATCGTGCTTCTCTCGTCGGGGCTGGACACCTTCTCCAAGAAGAACTTGGGGGAGATCTTGAACCGCGTCAAGAGCACCAACGCCGTCATCTATCCCGTCAGCCTGGGCGGCAATCTGAGGGCTCGCGGCGAGCATCGGATGGGTGCCACGACCCGCTTGGACCTGTACCAGGGCGACGCGGCCCTTCGGGCCTTCGCCAAGTCCACGGGTGGCGAGGCCTTCTTCCCTCGCTTCATAACCCAGTATCCCGGGATTTTCGGTTCCATCGCCGCCCTGCTGCGCCATCAGTACTCCCTGGGCTACGTCACCTCCAATCCGACCAGGGACGGCAAGTTCCGCCGGATCAGCGTCGAGGTCAAAGCCGACATTAGCGGCGACGGCAAGCCGGACAGGCTGAGGGTCCACCACCGCGAGGGTTACGTGGCCCGGGAAGCCGAGTGAGCCTCCGTTTGTCTTCCGGGGGATAGGGAAGCGGTTCTTGGGACTGGGGACCGCGGTGGTTCCCACCCATGGTGTCCGGAGTCCGTGGCGAACCGTCTCTCGAACCTTCAGCGTCCCCGGCAGGAACCCAGCCACCCCCCGGTCAGCACAGCCTTAGAAGGTCGAACGGGAAACCGCCGGTTCCGGCGCGGGCTCTTCCGGGCCCTCGAGGTCCGATTCGATGGGCAGCTGCTCCACGATGTCGATGTGGAAGCCTTCCAAACCCACCAGCTTTTTCGGATGGTTTGTCAGGAGTCGAACCTTGTGCAACCCCAGATCCGCGATGATCTGGGCGCCGATACCATAATCCTTGAACGTCGCCGGTTCTCCCTTTCCCGGGAGATCCTCTGCCGGCCCCCGGACCTCGCGCAGGAGTTGCGCCTCTCGTTCGCCCGTACGCAAATAGACGAGCACACCCCGGCCCGCGCGCTCGATCCTCCGCAGTGCGCTCCGCACCTCGTTCGGGGATCCGGGTATGCGGCCTCCGAACACGTCCGTCAAAAGACATTCGGTGTGGACCCGCAACAGAACCGGTTCCTGTCCATCGACCTCTCCCTTGACAAAAGCCAAGTGCCGCCGCTGGTCCAACTGGCTTTCGAACACATGGAGCGTGAACTCCCCATACTCGCAGGAGAAGGGCACCGTCTCCAACCGACGGATGAAGCGCTCGGTCCGCAAGCGGTACTTGATCAAATCCACCACCGAGACGATCCGCATCTCATGTCTTCTGGCGAACTTCCTCAGATCCCTCAACCGGGCCATGGTGCCGTCGGGATTCATGATCTCGCAGATCACACCGGCCGGCGCCAGCCCCGCCAGCCGGGCAAGGTCGACGGCGGCCTCCGTCTGGCCGGCCCGCTCCAGCACCCCCCCGTCACGGGCCCGCAGCGGGAATACGTGACCCGGCCGGATCAGGTCGTCCGGTTCGGTCCGAGGATGAATAGCGGTGAGAATGGTCATCGCCCGGTCGGCCGCGGAGATACCGGTCGAGACGTTCCGGCGGGCCTCGATGCTGACGCAGAAAGCCGTTCCGTGGGGAGACTCATTGTTCGAAACCATCTCCGGGATCTGGAGTTCGTTCAAACGACGCGCCGTCATGGGCATGCAGATCAGGCCCCGGCCATGAGTCGCCATGAAATTGATCGCCTCGGGAGTGACCATTTCGGCGGCCATCGTCAGATCGCCCTCATTCTCGCGGTCTTCCTCGTCGACCACGATGACCATCTTTCCAGCTCTGACGTCGGCCACAGCCGCTTCGACACTCTCAAGAAACATTCGAATTCCATTCTCCTATCGAAAGAAGTGGGATTATAGCGGAATCGCCCGAGATCATTTAACGGGCGGCACCCGCCTGATCCATCGGAGGCTGTCCGGCCGGTTGGTGAAGACCTGCCTCAAGCTCTCCCGGTAATAGGGATTTTGATAATCAATGAGCACCGGGTTAGCCCCGTTGGCATGAAAGGCCCATGTGCCGCGCCGGTTGTCCTCGAGGTAGATCACGGGCACCTCCACCACTTCGCCGTCCACGGTCAGCTCCGCCACACCCCGGCCCGTCAGGGATACGCGCATCGGCGAGCTGTTCAGAACCATCCTCAGCTCGCGCCCTTCCTTCAGCGCTTCGAAGGTCTCTCTCGACAACCACTTCGTCATCTGATCCTTCGACTCCGCGTCGACTCCGGGATCGAAGAGCCCTCCAAGAGTCAGCTTCCTGGCGCCTTCAACCGCATCCTGGAACAGGTGAATCGTCCCCTGGTGACTCACCGACTCCCACTCCAGAAAGATGTCCGGTTGAAAGCGGGCGATTCGAAGGACGAACTGGTTGGACTCCTCCCCGGCCCGATTTTCGTAGATCAGAATGGTGCCCGGCCCGAACCTAAGAGGACTCGCCTCGAGGGACGACAAAATCAGGGCCGCCGACACCACCCAGGTGGCGATGAACATGGCTCTCCACATACTTGCTGATGACATCCGCTTCCAGGTTGACAAGGTCGCCGACCCGCAGGTCCGACATGTTGGTCACCTCCATCGTGTGGGGAATGATGGTGACTTCAAACCATCCGGCCTCCAGGCCCGAAAGGGTCAGGCTGATGCCGTTCAGAGTAATGCTCCCCTTGACTACACAGTAACGATGGGCCTCATCCGGGGCCGAGACCCGAAAGATCCACGAATTCCCTTCCTCCCGAATTTCCAGCACCCGACCGGTCGCGTCCACATGCCCCTGCACGAGATGTCCGCCCAGGAAATCGGACAAGCGCACCGGCGGCTCCAGGTTCAGGCGATCGCCCACGCTGCGCCGGCCCAGATTCGATCTCCTCAGGGTCTCGGGTGTGGCGTCCACCTCGACCCAATCGGGGCCTTTCCGGGTAACGGTCAAACAGATTCCGTCGACGCTGATACTGTGTCCCACGTCGAGTTGCGGAAGGAGCTTTCCACAGCGGAAACGAAAAGTCACTCCTTCATCCCGGGGGAACAACTCGGTGATCTCGCCCGCCTCCTGAACGATTCCCGTGAACATCAGCGTACACGACCCCTCTTCGACGCCCTCCGAACCCCGCGAAGCTCCGCTATCTCCCCCTCGGTGAGAGTCCTCCAGCCACCGGGCGGCAGATCCCCCAGGCGCAC
>CAYRCA010000125.1:0-9887 GCA_964422565.1 uncultured Acidobacteriota bacterium
CGCCTTCCGATCGTCCCTGCTACGTCGTCGACGGGCGCGAGCGATCCACTCCTCAAGCGATCGGGCCGGTAAGCCCTTCATCACAGTCTCCTGCGCCGCGCTGGCCGAGACTCTCCTGGAGTCGGAGTTGTTCGGCTATGAGAGGGGCGCTTTTACGGGCGCCGGGTCCCGGAAGAAGGGTAAGTTCGAACTCGCCGACGGGGGCAGCATCCTGTTGGACGAGATTGGCGACATTCCCCCCAAGCTGCAGGCGGATCTGTTGCGCGTCCTGCAGGAGCGAAGCTTTTACCGGCTGGGCGGCACGGAGGAGGTTCGGGTCGATGTCCGGGTCATCGCGGCCACCAATCTGGACCTGCAGGGCGCCGTACGGGCGGGAGCCTTCCGCACTGACCTGTTTTACCGCCTCAATGTGATCAACATCAGGATCCCGCCGCTGAGAGAGCGGCGCGAGGACATCCCCCTGTTGACTCGGCACCTGATGGAGCGGCTGGGCCTTGAACTGGGCAAGGAGGTCGAGGCTGTGTCCGAGGAGGCGTTGGAGCTACTGCTCGGCTACGACTGGCCGGGCAACGTCCGCGAGCTGGAGAACGCGTTGGAGAGGGCAATTGTCACCTGCCGGGACAAAGTGCTGGGGCGGCGGGAATTCGGCTTTCTGCTGCGGGACGGCCCAGCGCCCGGCTGGAGTATTCCACCCGACCTCAGCTTGCGGGAATTGGAGAAACTCGCCATCGCGGCCACGTTGGACCGCACCCGGGGCAATATCCGGCAATCGGCGCGGATTCTGGGGATCGACCGATCGACGCTCTACGAAAAGATCAGGAAGTATGAGATCGCGCGATAGCCGCGACCCTGCGATTCCGTCGAGGCGTGGCGCGCCCGGCAGGGGCTGGGGCCGCGCGGCGAAGGGACCCGAAGCCAAGACAATTCGCGAAACGGATACGGGCGAGCGAAGGTCTGCCGTGGGAGTCGGCCGGCGGGCTTCAGTTCAGCCCTGAGTACGCCATTTTCTCAGTCTCTCGAACCCTTCTCGAATCAGGGTCACGGTGAAAAGAGCCACGAAATAGAGAACGCCGACGCCGAGCAGGACATTCGTCAAATCCAGCCAAAAGGTTTCCGGAGAACTCAAGCCGAACAACACTCACCTCCTGGTGCCGGAGGCACTCCGACCTTCGCGACAAGCGAAACCCAAGCGCCTCTGAAATATCGGGCAAGCGGCGTGCCAGACCGGACGAGCAACGCGTAACCTGTTCGATTGAAGGGACGTGCGTCTTTCCCGCCGGTCGGGCGCGAGTCTGCGCACGGCTTCGAGTGTAGGGATATCCAGCACTTGAATTTTTGAATTCCAACATAGTGGCAGGGGTGGGCGGCGGAAGCAGGGGTTGGCGGGTTCGACTCCCATCCGCCACTGATCCACGCGGATTGAGGCAGACGGATTTGCGCGGGAAGCCCGTGTCCGTCAGCGGCTAACTATAACTTAACTAAACTAAACTAAGGTTCGCGGACCTCCGAACACAAGCCGCATTCGGGCTCCGGACGCCGATCGTCAGAAGTGGAACCGGAGGCGCACCGCGGCCAGGCGGGCGGGGATGCGGGGCTCCAGGGCCAGGGGGTCCACCAGGAACTCGTAGCGCCGATCGAAGAGATTCCGAACCTGGAAGGAGAAGAATCCGATCTTCCGAGGCAGTTCGTAGGCCGCCTCGAGGTCCGTGGTGAACACTTTGACCGCCGTGCTGATCAATCCCACCTGTCCCGTCTGCCGCAGGAAGTTCTCTCGAGCCGAGAGGAAGATGCCCCGGCGGTGGACGTAGTGCATGGAGAGATCGATCTCGTGATCGTGGCGAAGGGCGAAGGCGTCTCTTGTCCGGTTGATCGAGTACTCGGCCGCCAGGGTCCAGGAGCGGGTCAGGAAACGGTTGAGGGTGGTTCGGCCGCCGTAGGCTTCACCCTCGAACCAGTTGCCCAGTTGGTCGATGACGGGGGCTTCGCTCTCCCGCCAGAATACGGCGGATCGAAGGAAGGACGAGGCACCGAGGCGCTGATCCCAGCCCACGTTATAGGTGGTGCTTCGGGTCAGGGGTTGCTCGTTTCGTCCGAGGGGGAATCCGTAAAGATGACCCGGGGCAATACTCTCCTGGAAATGGCCCTGCATGCTGCGCAGGGCGGTGACGCGCAGCCTGGTGCCGCCGAAGGGGGAGTAGAAGATACCTCCCTGGGGATTCCAGCGGCTGGAGGATCGGTTGCCGATGTCGGCGCGGGCGGGGTCCCGCCCCCAGTCCCAGTTGAGTCCCCCGCTCAGGATCAGGCTGGGGCGAAGGTGGTAGTCGGACCGGAGGAAGACGGTCTTGAAGCGAACCTTCTCGCGGTCAAAACCGAACTCCTGGGTCACCAGTTCGTCGAAGAAGGAGTTGAAGATCACATCCCAGGTCCGGATACGCCCCTCCAGGACGTCGAATCCGTACCGAACCCGAAAATCGCCCACGGTCAGAAGGTGAGCCGCCTGCAGGTTCAGGTTGGGCTCCTTGGTCGACCGGCGAAGACCCCAGAGGACCCCCCGGCTGGTGAAGCTTTCCGGATCGTCGAAGACCTGCTCGTTCCGTCGCGCCGACAGGAGGACCACCACGTCGGATCCGGGCCGAAGGCTCCGATGGTAACCGATCTCGGCGCGGTAACGACGGTTGGAAAACCGCTGGTTCGGATTGTTGAAGTCGGTCACCAGGACCCGGCTCCCGTGATCCCCCTCGCTCGACTGCTGTCCCGAGAAGGTTGTCATGAGCGCACTTTCAGGGCTCAGGGCGAATTTGATCGTGTGCGTCGAATCGTAGGCCGTGACGTCGTCGTTGATGGGACGGAAGCCGTCGGTCCGATCGAAGCGAAAGACCGAGCTGTAGGCCAGGCGGCGCGTACCGCCGGTGGAAAGAAGGGTTCCCCCAAAAGCATCGAAATTGCCCCCCTCCCCCTGGACCGTCCAGAAAGCTCGGGGCAGCTCGAAAAGCGTCGTATAGTCGTTGAAGGTGTTGAAGGAATTTGCGTTGACGGGCAGCAGCAACCGGCCCAGCAGCAGTTCTGAGCCGCCAACCAGCGCGCGTCCCGGCAGGTTCAGGAAGGTGTTCGCCAGGAAGAGCCGGGCCGAGCTGTTCGCCGGATCGTCCAGCTCGGACAGGACGGCCTCGCTGTTGCCCCATTCCGACAGGCCGAGCCGGTTGTAGCTTCTCGCCAGGTCCACGTTTCGGGTGGCCCGGTCCTGATCCAGGAGCAACCGGCTCCGATAGACGGCCCGATAGTCGTTGAGTTCGATCGACCGCTGATAGGATTGGACGGCATCGCCCGGACGGTTTAGGTCGTGGAGGAAGATGCCCGAGTAGAAATGGGGAGTGGGGTCGCGGGGGTCCAGCTCTTCGGCCGCCGCCAGGGCGGTGAAGGCCTGGTCGAACTCCCGCAGTTCGAAGAACGCCTTGGCCAGGTAGCTGTGGTAGAGGGACAGGCGCGGCTCGAGCGTCACCGCCGCCAGCAGTTCGAGGGTTGCGTCCAGTTCCTGTCCCCGGCGCATGTGAACCAGACCCAGCCCGAGGCGGGGCTCGGCCAGGGCGTTGTCGAGGGCGACGGCTCTCCTGAAGCGAGTTTCGGCCTCGTCGGTCCTCCCCCGCGCCAGTAGGATGAAGCCGACAAGCGAACTTACGGCCGCGTCGTCGTCGCCGCCACCCACTCCCAGGATGATCCGTTCGGCGCGCCCCGTGAGGCCGGCGCCGAAGAGCAGCCGGGCGTACTGGACTTGGGCCTCCAGAAACTCCGGGTCCAGCTCCAGCGCCCGCCGAGCCGATTCCGTTGCCCCGGAGAGATCGAAGAAGCCTTGCTGCACCCGCGAGAGAGCCACCAGGGCCGACGGCGATTCAGGTCCGGAGGCGACCGCCTGTTGTGCCGTCGCCAGAGCCTCCTCCTTCCGGTTCTGAGTCAGTTGGATGGTGGCGCGGAGCCCGTGGGCCAACGAGGCCATCGGGTCGTCGGGGGGTATCGATTCCAGCAGCGGGAGCGCCTCATCGACATTGCCGGAGAGGACCAGAAGCTGAGCCTTCTGGAACTGTAGCGCCGGCGCACCTCCCGGGTCCTCCACCAGGACCGAAGCCCGATCGAATTCATTCAGACGGAGGTGGGCGAGGGAGAGTCCCAGTCGGGCGCGGGCGGAGTCGGCTCGACCCGATCGGAGTTCGGTCACGGCTTCGTCGATCCGGTTTTGGCCGAGAAGGATCCAGCCCCGGACCTCGGCCGCCTCAGCCGATGTTTGACCGCTCAGGGCCGCCAGGGCCGCGCCCGCCTGTCCCGAGTCGTGCAGCAGCATTGCCTGACGAATCGGATCGGTGACCCCCGCCTGCAGTTCCTGGGACGCGGCCTGGGCCGAGGCGGCGAGGAAGGGGTAGTCACGGGGGCTCACGGCCGTCGTGTAAAAGAACGTCCACTGGACGGCGTCCTCCGGATTGAGAATGACCGTCTTGGTAGGCGCCTCGCCGATCCGCGCCGTGCCCTGTTCGCCAGCGTAGACGATGATCGCGCCGTGTGGGTTGCTGTAATCGATGGCGCCGTCGAGGACGGTGGCGACCGTCTCCCCGTCCGGCCGCACCAGGATGTCGAATTCGGTTCCCCGAATCGCGGCCGTCACGGCTGGAGTCTCGACCCGCACCTGCGCCGGAGTCCTCTTGGATCGGACGTAGACGCGCCCCGAACCCAGGTTGAGAATACTCTGATCGGCCCGATCGCCCACGGCGGCGACCCGGCTGATGAGGGTGCTGGAGCGGTTGGCCGACTGAAGCCGCATTTCGGTGTTCTCGTTCAGCTTCAGTTGCGTCTCGTCGGCCAGCAGAAGGACCGCCCGACTCTGCGGGAGTGTCCGGACGACATCGCCGTCGAAGAGGTCTTGATTGAGGCTGGCCGGATTCCAGCCCCCCGAGGACTGCACCTCAACCTGCCCGCGAAAGGCGATCAAACGTCCGGCCGGATCCTGCGCCAGGGGGAAACCGGTCAGTGTGAAAGTGACCAGGGGAAGGAGGAACCAACGTTTCATGGCTGATCCGGCTCAATGGTTTCTTGGGGGCTCGACCAAAGATCTCGACACGTACATACGGGCAAGCGATGAGCCGACATCTTAACATGAGGATCAGGCTCATCGAAATGCGCGTCCGCTCGAGCGCTCGAGCGTCCGGACCCCGTTTTATCCGTGCGCTCCGTGAGATCAACCCAGAACCCGGAACCGACAACGAAAAGGACCCGGTCAAACGGCCCTGTCGGGTCGTGGGGGCCTGGACGGTCTTGGGGGATGCCCAACCCCCGCCCTCCTTCGTCGGGCGGGCTACGTCCCGTCGGCCCTCCGGGCTTGCCCCGCGCCGGATTCCGCGGGCGGCCCCAGCCCCCAACCCTCAACCTTCAACGGCTTCACTCGGCCTGCCGCCGCAGGAAGGTCGGAATCTCGAGCACGTCGGCCTCGGGTGTGCGATTTCCGGCGGGAGGGTCCTCGTCGACGAAGGCTCGCTCCAGTTTCATCCTCTCGGGGCGGACGATGTCGAGTCCCGATCTGGACGACTCGCCCGTAAGGTCGGAGGTGCGCTCGAAACCCGTGGCGATGACCGTAATCTTGATCCTTTCGCCCAGACTCTCGTCGCAGACGGCGCCGAAGATGATATGGGAGTCCGCGTGGGCCGACTCGTGGATGATGTCGCTGGCCGCGTTGACTTCCTGGAGGGTCATGCTGGAGTCTCCCGTCACGTTGATCAAGACCCCCCGCGCGCCGTGGATTGACGAATCCTCCAGCAAAGGGCTCGCGATGGCGCGTTTCGCCGCGCTGATGGCCCGATCGTCCCCGTCCGCCACGCCCGTCCCCATAAGCGCCATGCCCATCCCCGACATGATCGTTCTAACGTCGTTGAAGTCCAGGTTGATGACCCCCGGCACCGTGATCAGGTCGCTGATGCCCTGAACGGCTTGGCGTAGGACGTCGTCGGCGAACCTGAAAGACTCGAAGAGGGATGTGTTGGCCGGCACCGTGGAGAGCAGCCGTTCGTTGGGGATGGTGATCACCGTGTCGGCGCTCTCCCGCAGTTCCTCCAGTCCCCGTTCGGCCTGAAGGCGCCTGCGCCTTCCCTCGAAGCGAAAGGGGGTCGTCACGACGGCCACGGTCAGGGCACCCAACTCGGCCGCCAGGCTGGCGACGATGGGCGTGCCTCCGGTCCCGGTGCCCCCTCCCAGCCCGGCGGTCACGAAGACCATGTCCGCGCCGTCGAGGAGCTCGATGATGCGTTCCGTGTCCTCCAACGCCGCCTGCCGGCCTTTTTCCGGATCCGACCCGACTCCCAGACCTCGGGTCAGTTTCTCGCCCAGTTGGAGCTTGCGTGGAGCAAAAGACTGCCGAAGGGCTTGGACGTCGGTGTTGGCGGCGATGAAATCGACTCCGTCGATACCGGATTCGATCATGCGGTTAACGGCGTTGCAGCCGCCGCCCCCCACCCCGAAGACCTTGATCGTGGCCCCGTTCAGGGGCTTTTCCTCGAAGGCCAGTTTGATTACGCGATCGTCACGGTGATGTGAGCTCATGTCCATACCCTCCGCCGGGGAAGGGAGGCGGGGCCGCTCGTCGGAACGCCCGTCCCGCGCCGCCTTCCTCTCCGATGATCAGATTCGTTCGAAGATCCAGTTCTTCAATCTTTCGGTTGTCGCCTTCGGCCGGATGCGAAGGGCCGAGCGGGCGATGCGGGCTGTTTCGTCGCTCCGAACCCCCTGTGCGTACTTCAACAGCCCCAGGGCGGTGGAGTAGGCGGGGTGGTGGATGTCGGGACTCCTAGACTCGACGTTGACCGGATAGCCGATACGGACCGGCATGTCCAGGATCTCCTGCGCCTTCTCCACCAAACCGTGCATCAGGGAGCCTCCCCCGGTTAAAACGACGCCGGTGTTCAGATCGGGCTTGACCCCGGCGCGGCGGAAGACATTCCCGGTGGCCTGCAGGATTTCCTCGCAGCGGGCGCCCGCGATCTGGCAGAGCAGTTTGCGGGGTAAGCTCTGAACCCGCCTCGATCCCATTTCACTGAACTCGACCATCTCCTCGTCGGGCACCAGGTCGGGATACACGCTTCCCATCTCGATTTTCAGTTTTTCCGCCTCCTGAAGAGGGGCCCTCAGCCCGATGGCGATGTCTTTGGTGATCAGGCTACCGCCCATGGGGAGTACTTCCGAATGCCAGATGCTTCCCTGGCTGTAAACGGAGATGTCGGTCGTTCCCCCACCGATGTCGACCAGGACCGTCCCCAGTTCCTTTTCGTCCTCGGTCAGCACGGCCTCGGCGGATGCCAGTTGCTGCATGACGACGCCGTTGACGACCACACCGGCCTTGTTGATGGCGTTGACGATGTTCTGGACCACGGCGGTGGCGTTCAGAACCAGATGGAGCTTGACCGAGAGCCGATGTCCCGACATGCCAAGAGGGTCGGAGACCCCGTCCTGACCATCCAGGCGGAAGCCCTGCGTGAGGATGTGGATGATCTGATACTCGTCGGGGAGTTCGAAGTTTTTCGCCTCCGAGACGGCCCGGCCGATATCGTCGGCGGAGACCCTGCCGTTCCTTCCCCGCACCTCAGTTTGCGCCGCCGCGTTGGTGCTTCGAATGAAACGTCCTCCCACGCTCACGAAAGCCGACTCGACGGCCTCGTTGGCCGCCTCTTCGGCCCTCTCCAGGGATTGGCGCAGGCTCTTGATGGTCTCGGACAGATTCACCACAACGCCTTTCTTGAGTCCTTTGGACGGGGACCATCCCGTGCCGATGACTTGAATCCGGTCATCCTCGAGTTCAGCTATGCAGGAACAGATCTTGGTCGTTCCCACGTCAACTCCCGCCGCGATCCATTTTTTCTTAGCCATACGCCGCTTGTCTCATATTGGGCGGAGGGCTCCGAGGGGATACCCGCCACATCCGATATCCCTATCCCGACACCACCCGGTTGGCGGTGTGGAAGATGATCTTGTTGTCGTAGGTCACGTCGACATACTCGATGAGTCCATATTTCTGCTTGAGCCGCAGGTAGAGGTCTTTTTGGGAGAGAAACGTTTCGTAGCGCTGTCGAAAACCCTCTGCCCCCAGGTAAACGGCGACCGGCTCGTCGCTGGGAACCACCGCCACCCTTGAGGGATCGGTCACATCCACCTCGGAAACCGTCTTCGTATGGTCTCGAGGGGGAGTTCCCAAGTCCTCGATGAGCCGGAGATAGACCCGGATCCGGTGGGCGTTGTCCGCCGCGGCGTTCTCGCGCGCCGGGTTCCCGAGACCTTTCACGATTGGTCCGTCCAGATGCTTGTGGCGGGGCCCGTACACATCGAGGATGACACCCTGGTCGTCCACCACAAACAGGTCGTTGTCGATGGCCGCCACCGCCAGGGGAACCCGCTCGGTCAGATGGATGCGGAGGCTGTCGGGCAGCTTGCGGCGCACCAGGGCGTGTCGGACCCAGGTTTCGCTCTCCACCAGCGCCCTCACCCGATTCGGATCCAGGGAGAGCAGGTCGCGGCCGAACGTTCGAAGGAGCAGCGTGTTGAAAGCCTCGGTGTTGAAATTCCGAGCGCCCTCGTACTCGATGACCGCCAGCCGGAAGTCCGAGCCCAGGTCGAGGCTGCTTCGACCGTAGTGAAAGGCCACCACCCCGAGCGCCCCCACAGCTGGAACGATCAAGATCTTGGCCGCCAGGCCGAACCAGGAGATCAATCTTCTTCGTTCGCGCTTAGTGGGCTCTCTCAAGGAACCTTTCTCCAATCTCCCCGACATCCCCGGCGCCCATCGTCAGGAGTAGATCTCCGGGCCGCGACTCGCGCCTCAGAATCGCAATCAACTCGTCCCGGGACGGGACGTATCTCACGGATCGCCCCACCGACACTCTCTCGGCTAGAAGCCGCGAGGAGACGCCCGGCAGGGGCGTTTCGCCGGCGCCGTAAATGTCCACCAGGAACAGTTCGTCGGCGTCCGCGAAGGCGTCCGCAAATCGTTCCAGCAGGTGGAGGGTCCGGGTGTACCGGTGGGGCTGGAAGACCAGCAGAATGCGTCGCCATCGGCCCCGGCAGGCGGCGACCGCCGCCCGGATCTCGGTTGGATGATGGCCGTAATCGTCGATTACCGTCACGCCGCTTCTTTCTCCCTTTACCTCCAACCTTCGCTCCACCCCCGCGAATTCCTCCAGAGAGGCGGCTATCGACTCGAAGTGAAGCCCCAGGACAATTCCGACGGCCACGGCTGCGGCGGCATTAGAGATGTTGTGCCGTCCGGATACACGAAGCCTCACCTTGCCCAACCAAGATTGCCCCCGTCGCAACGTGAATTCCGCTCCGAGAGCGCCCTCACCAATGTCTCCCACGCGAATGTCGGCGTCCCGATCCGTTCCGTAGGTTACCACCCGGCGGTGAACATTTCGGACGGCCGATCGAAGCCGTGGATCGTCTCCAAAGGCCACCACCGCTCCATAGAAGGACGTCCGATTCATGAAGTCGGTGAAGGTCGTCGCCAGGTCCTCCACATCCCGGTATTGATCGGTATGGTCGAGGTCCACGTTGGTCACCACGGAGTAGACCGGGTTGAGCCGCAGCAGGCTGCGGTCGCTCTCATCCGCCTCCGCCACCAGATGACTCCCCCCTCCGATCCGGAAGTTTCCTCCCAGACTCGAAACGGAGGCTCCCACAGCCACGGTGGGGTCCCACCCCGCGCGCTCCAGCAGGTGGCCGATCATCGCGGCGGTGGTCGTCTTGCCGTGGGAACCCGCCACGGCGATCCCCAGACGGAAACGCATCAGCTCAGCCAGCAGCTCGGATCGGTGTATGCCCGGAATTCCCCGCTCGCGGGTGGCGGCGCCCTCCGGGTTACCGGGGGA
>CAYRCA010000126.1:0-9880 GCA_964422565.1 uncultured Acidobacteriota bacterium
GACCCCGCCGGCGGGTCCGACTTGTCCGGTCTGTCCCGCCCCGACGACGGTCCTCGTCGCGGCCGCTCCCGAGGCGGGCGGGCCCGCGTCGTCTATAATCGAAGAAGATGATTGCCGCGTGGTCCCGTGTTTGGATTCTCCTCCCCGCCGTCTGCCTTCTTTGGGGTGATCTCCAGGCCCGCGAGATCCGCTACTTGAACTTCTCGGCGAAGTCCCCGCATAACATCTTCATCCGCGACCTGAAACTGGAGGAGGTGGAGTTGACCTTGGACGGCAAGCCGATCGAGGTGCGATACCTGGGGTATCGCGACGTCGACACGGCCTGCGCGATTCTGCTGGAAAACAGTCCCCGGACGGCACCGTACGCCAGGAGCGTGCCCCAGTGGGGACAAGTCAACCCCCTCGACCAGATCCGGTATCAGATGCAGGACAACTTCTTCCGTTCCTTGACGGAAACAGGACCGGTCCTCCTGGGCGAGTACTTCACCCAGATCGAGGTCCTGCGGGATTTCACGACCTACGAGGACGAGCTGATCGTGGCGCTGCTCGGTCTTGAGCCCCGGTTCACCGGAATCGTGTTCGACAACATCCAGGTGGGTCGCGCCCTGGGGCGTGGTGTCGATTTTCTCCGCGACCGTCCGGAGAAGCGGAAGGTGTTGCTCCTCTTCACGATCACAGTAGACCGCCAGTCGTATGGCAATATGGAAGAGTATCAGCAGATGCTCCGCCACGCCGACATCGACCTTTACGTCATATCTTTCGCTCCCCGCCTGATCTCACACCCGGGCGCCACGTTCGCGGAGCGGATGAACGGCTATTTCTTTCGCGCCCTGACGGCGGAGACAGGAGGACGGGCCTATATCTCGGGAGAATTCGCCTATCTCGACACCCTGTTCACGGACTTGAAGGGGCGGCTGGCCAACACGTACACGATCGGCTTTTACGTGGAGCCTACCGGCGAGCCGCGAGAGCGCGAGGTGGAGATCCGAATCAGCCGGGACAGGTGCGCGGTCGATCACCGAAAGTATCTGGTGTACTGAAATCGACCGAGGTGACCCCGGTCGGTCCCCGGTGGGATGGGGAAGCCCGCGCTGCCTCGGGGATCGCTTCGGTCCGTCGTCGGCGGGTTCCCCCGGAAGAAGGAGGGGAGTTCCCCACACCGTCCGATCCACGGAGTTGCCGGCGGGGAACAAACGGCGCGTGCGACCAACGGACGGAAGGGGCTTGACATGCGGGAAGGTCGATCTTATATCAAAAACGTTGCAATAACTTATTGAAAAACAAAAATTTAGGTATACATTGTGGCGAACGCGCAGTGGCAAGGAGGCTTCTGAATGGGCAAGATCATCGGAATCGACTTGGGTACGACCAACTCGGTGGTCGCAGTGATGGAGGGAGGTACGCCGACCGTAATCACGAATCCCGAGGGTGGTCGGACCACCCCCTCGGTACTGGCCATCACCAAGAACGGAGAGCGGTTGGTGGGACAGGTGGCCAAGCGTCAGGCGGTGACGAACCCCGAGAACACCGTCTACTCCATCAAACGGTTTATGGGCCGGAAGTATGGGGAGGTCAGCGAAGAAATTTCCATGGTGCCGTTCAAGGTGATCCAAGCCAAGAACGGTGACGTGGCCGTCGAAGTCGGAGGCGAAGTGCACTCGCCTCCCGAGATCTCGGCACGAATCCTTCAAAAACTGAAGGAATCGGCGGAGGATTACTTGGGCGAGAAGGTGACCCAGGCCGTGATCACCGTCCCCGCCTACTTCAACGATTCCCAGCGTCAGGCGACCAAGGACGCGGGGCGCATCGCCGGGTTGGAGGTCCTGCGTTTGGTGAATGAGCCGACTGCGGCGGCCCTCGCCTACGGTCTCGACAAGAAGAAGGATGAAACCATCGCCGTGTTCGACTTCGGCGGGGGCACCTTCGATATCTCCATCCTGGAGGTGGGTGAGGGGGTCGTCGAGGTCAAGGCGACCAACGGCGACACTCATCTGGGCGGCGACAACATCGACCAGCGGGTTATCGACTGGATCGTCGGA
This sequence comes from uncultured Acidobacteriota bacterium, assembly GCA_964422565.1. Classification (GTDB taxonomy): domain Bacteria; phylum Acidobacteriota; class UBA6911; order RPQK01; family JAPXNP01; genus CAYRCA01. The sequence goes on from CAYRCA010000126.1 coordinate 2,040, forward strand.
GAGTTCAAGAAGGATCAGGGAATCGATCTGTCGAAGGATAAGATGGCGCTTCAGCGACTCAGGGAAGCCGCCGAGAAGGCCAAGATGGAGCTGTCCACCGCTCAGGAAACGGAGATCAACCTTCCGTTCGTGACGGCGGACGCCAGCGGGCCCAAGCACCTTAATCTGAAGCTGACCCGATCCAAGTTCGAACAGCTAGTGGACGATATTCTGCGGCGGACCCTGGAGCCCTGCAGGCTGGCCATGAAGGATGCGGGGCTCAATCCGGATCAGGTGGATGAGGTGGTGCTCGTGGGTGGCTCCACGAGAATCCCGCGAGTCCAGGAGTTGGTGAAGGAGTTCTTCGAAAAGGAACCCCACAAGGGCGTTAACCCCGACGAAGTGGTGGCCATCGGAGCGGCTGTTCAGGCCGGAGTCCTGGGCGGCGACGTGAAGGACGTCCTGTTGCTTGACGTGACACCCCTCTCCCTCGGTATCGAGACCCTGGGCGGTGTGACGACGGTTCTGATTACGAGGAACACCACCATACCGACGCGAAAGAGCGAGGTGTTCTCCACGGCGGCGGACAACCAGACGTCGGTGGAAATCAATGTGGTGCAGGGCGAGAGGCCCTTGGCACGGGACAACAAGTCTCTGGGGCGGTTTCATCTGGTCGGCATTCCATCGGCACCGCGAGGGGTCCCGCAGGTCGAGGTTACCTTCGACATCGATGCAAACGGCATCCTGAACGTGAGCGCGAAGGATCGCGGCACGGGTAAGGAACAGAAGATCACTATCACCGGATCCAGCGGTCTTGCCGAAGATGAGATCCGCGAGATGGTGAGAAACGCCGAGTCCCACGCCGAAGAGGATCGCCGCAAGAGGGAGGAGATCGAGGCGCGCAACCGGGCCGACAACCTGGTGTACAGCAGCGAGAAATTGCTGCGGGAGAATCGCGACAAAATCGGCGACGCGGACGCCAAGGCGATCGAGGAGGCCCTCCAGAAGACGAAGACGGCCTTGGAGGAGGAAGGGAACGCGGAGAGGATCAACGCCGCCGCCGAAGAACTCACCCAAGCCTCCCATCGGCTGGCGGAGGCAATCTATCGGTCCGCCGGGAGCCAGGAGGGTTCCCAGCAGGCGTCGACCGATACCGAAACCAAGGCCGACTCCCAGAACGACGATGTCATTGACGCCGAGTACGTGGACGTCGAGGACAAGAAATAACCGGGGCCTTGCGGGGCGGCCCCCGAAGGGGGGTCGCCCCAGGTCATTCCGTTGTGGAGTGAAGCGCCCGGGCCTCGCTCTCCCGGAGTCGCAGCCGCACCTTGCCAAAGATCCGCCTTGATGCCGCGGGAGAGAGTTTTTCGCCTTCGCGCCGGATCCACTCGAAGAGTTCTTCCATTTGGGGCAGCAACCGATCGGTTCGAGTGGGGTCGTAGGGAATCTCGATCAGCGCGCAGCCAAGCTCGCCGAAGATCCTCAGATATCGGGCCGTTACCATGTCGGGGCAGGTGATTCGCCTTCTGCCCAGAAGGAGTTCGTATCCGAGAAAGGTCTTCATCAGCTTCGGCCGGCACTTGCGACCGAGCAGTCTGACCCGGCGTGTTCGGTGAGCCAAGACCTCGTCGCGATAGAGGCCCGCAAAGGCTGTGATTGTGCGGTCGATACCGCTTCTTGCCATGTTGACCCGTTTCTCCGGACGATGGTACTTTGACGCGTTTTTTCGTTGCCCCGCCAGCCCTACCCGTTCGGGTCCCGAGAGATCAGGATCATACAGGATGGGCGTTCTCGGCTCCAAGGGCGGAGACCCGCGGGAAGTCCCGGAGATCCCTTCGGCGGGGGCGGCGCAGGGAGGACGATTGAAAACATTCTGCGGTTAGGACCATCCAAGAATAGAGGGACGCCGGGTGAGATGAGTTGTTCGGGCGGATCGGGTGCGCGGGCGCGCGTCGATGAGTCGATCGGGTGGACGGCCCTCGGCGCGGCGGTGCCGCGCAGGCACACATTCGGTGTGAGAATCTGCGACAATGGTATGGACAGGGTATGGTGGAATTTCTGGAGGGTGTCGCCCGATCACTCCATGCGTTCGTCAAGGGTCTGGGCGGTCCGGGGTTGTTCTTTCTCGCTTTGGCGGATTCGTCCTTTATCTCGGTCCCGGAGGGAAACGACGTTCTGATTGTGGTGCTGTCGGCCGGACAGCCCTGGCAATCGATGCTCTATTACGTCGCCATGACGGTGACGGGATCGGTGACCGGGTGCTCGATCCTGTACTGGGTGGGCCGACGGGGAGGAAGCTATATTGAGAAGCGTGTTAGCCGGGACAAGTTGGAGCGCGTGCGGTCCAGCTATCAGCGGTGGGGAGTCTGGGCTGTGTTTATCCCGTCGATCCTGCCGCCGCCGACTCCTTTCAAGATCTTTGTCTTGTCGGCGGGAGTGTTTCGATTGCCTTTCCCCCGCTTCTTCCTCGCGGTTAGCCTCGGACGTAGCGTGCGGTATCTGAAGTGGGGCGTTCTAGCGATCCTGTTCGGCGAGGCGGTCGGGCACTTTATCCGGGACAACCTCCCGGTCGTCGGGGTCTTGTCGGCGATCATTCTGGTGGTCGGCCTGGTCGTTGTCGTGATACTCAGGCTGCGCGATCGGCCCGTGACGAGTTCGTTGCTTTTATGAGGATGGATGCTACAGCGAGATGGGCTCTGCCGCTGGTGGCGGCGTTGTTCCTGGCGGGGTGCGGCGCCGTCAGGGAGAAGCAGGTGTTGACCACCCCTCCGGCCTATCTGGAGGCGCGCACGGCGTCGCTCGATGAGTTGCTCGCGTTGGTCAACGAGCGTTACGCCGGTGTCGAAAGCGTCACCATCTCCCGCTTTGATGTGGAATTCACGGGCGGTTCCATCGAGGACGGTTATTTCGAGAGGTACCGCAGGGCCAGGGGCTATCTCGTGGCCCAGGGACCGGACTCGATCTTTGTGAACATCCTCAATCCGCTGACCAGTTCCTCCGTCCTGGTCATGTCGGCCCGGGAGCGGCGGTTCCAGATCTGGCTTCCGTCCCGCAACCAGTTCGTCACCGGCCGGACCGACCTGGAAACGGGCCAGGAGAACCCCGTGTACAACGTCCGGCCGTCGCACATTCTGCAGGGGATGCTTTTCGAACCCATCCCCTCCGACCCACAGTACAGATATTATGTTGAAGAGGATCAGGATGCCCGGTTCAAGTACTATGTGCTGGGCGTTCTCCGGGCGGAGGAGGGTTCGCCGGCCTTGCGGTTGGTGCGCAAGATCTGGGTCGAGAGAAGCAGTCTGCGCGTGTGGCGGCAACAATATTACCGCGGCACCGAGGTGGAGAGCGCCATCACCTACGAGGCGGCGATGGAGATGGGGGACAAGCTGATCAACACGGTGGTGCGGATCGACCGTCCCATAGATCGGTATTCCATCGCCTTCGAGCTCCAGCCGGGCAGTGTGGAGTTGAACCGGGAGGTGCGCGGCGATGCTTTCAGTCTGCAGCAGCCGGCCGGTGCGGAGCTAATCGAAGTAACCGAGACCAGTTGAATCCATGGTGAAGCATATCTATTCGAATCTATTGCAGCGACCCACCCGTACCGCGGTGAGCACCCTGGCCATCTCGGTGGGAGTCGTCCTCATCCTGGTCAGCGTGGGACTAACATACGGACAGTTGAGCGATTCAGCCGAACGGACGCGAAGCGTGGGTGGGGACTTCATGATTCAACCCCCCGACGCGTCCTTCTTCTTTGCCTTGAACAGCGGAACCTTTCCGGTCGGACTTCGGAGGGTGATCGAGGAGGTGAGTGGAATCGGGACGGCCACACCCATTCTGGCCAAGTTCCTGGTCGACAAGTACCATATGGTGTTTGGCATCGACGTTGAGAGCTTCCAGAGAGTGAACAACACGCTGCGCTTCCGGGACGGCAGACTGTTCGAGGGTCCCGGGGAGGTCGTGATTGACACGATGTACGCCAGGGCCGAGGGATTGCGGGTCGGGGACCGTCTCGATATCCTGGGCCGTGAGTTCGTCGTGGCGGGTGTCTTCGAGCAGGGTACGGCGGCACGGGTTCTCATGCCCCTCGCCACCCTGCAGGAGATGAACGGAACCCCGGATAAGGCGACGATGTTCTTTGCCCGGGTCACCGATTCTTCCCAGTTGGAGGAGGTCTACGCTCGGCTGAGCGCCCGAATGCCCCATTATAAGATCACCAAGACCGCCGAACTCCAGGAGTTGATGACGGCGACCACCCCGGTGTTCAAGCAGTTTCTTTCCGCCATGGTCTTCATTTCGGTGGTGATCAGCTTCCTGATCATTCTTCTGGCGATGTACAGCACCATCACCGAACGGACCCGGGAGATCGGAATCCTGAAGTCTCTCGGTGCCTCCAAGAGCTACATCGTGCAGCTGATTTTGAAGGAGTCTCTTCTGATCTGCGCTCTGGGCGTGGTGACGGGCTTTGCTTTGACTTTCCTCGCGATCCGGCTTATCCTGATGACTTTTCCGACGTTGCCCGTGATGATCCCGGGCTATTGGCAATTGGCGGCCGCGATCTTGGCGGTCGCGGGGGGGCCTTTGGGGGCGCTCTACCCGGCGTTGAAGGCGGCGCATCTTGACCCGGTTAAGGCTCTTGGCTATGAGTAAGACGGTCGGTTTCAGCCAGCGACGGAGCGTGGTGGTCACCGAAAACCTTGAGATGGTTTATCGGGTGGGCAAGTTGTATGTCCCCGCCCTTCGCGGAGTCGATATGACCGTCAGGGAGGGGGAGTTCGTCGCCGTCATGGGGCCCAGCGGTTGTGGCAAGTCCACTCTCTTGCACCTTCTGGGTGGTTTGATGTCCCCGACCTCGGGAAGTGTCAAGATCGACGGCATCGACCTTGCCGCTGTGGGTGACGCCAGGAGGACCGAGGTGCGGCGCCGCAAGATCGGCTTCGTCTTCCAGCGGTACAACCTGCTCCCCACGCTCACGGCGGAAGGCAACATCGAGTTGGCCAAACGGATCCACGGAAACGGTAGAGCCAATGGACACGATAGCGCGCGCGAGATCCTGGGGATGCTGGGTCTCGAGCAGAAGCTGCAGCACAAGCCGTCGGAGTTGTCGGGTGGGGAGCAGCAACGGGTCGCCATCGCCCGGGCCGTGATCAACCGGCCCGCCATTCTCCTCGCCGATGAGCCGACCGGAAACCTGGATTCCGAGAACTCGCAGATGGTGCTGGAAATGTTGCGGCATCTCAACCAGCGCTATCGGCAGACGATTGTAATGATTACGCACGATTCCGAAGCCGCCGCGACCGCTTCTCGAATTCTTGAGATGAGGGACGGTCGAATACTCAACCGGGTGAGAAATCTCTTCTACGCGGTCGAGCCGACAGTTCTCTGAGATGGGCAGAAGTCCGATTCAATCGCTGGCCAGGGTCGTCTTCTGGCGCTATTCGCGAGGTAGCTGGCAGTACGATGTTCTTTGCGCCCTCATTCTAGGGTTCATCTTCCTCACGCCCAAGGGAGTGTTTGACGGATCCTACTTCGGGGACAGCGAGAAGGGGGAGGCTGCATCCGTCCCCGTTGACGGGGAGGAGGGCACATCCGCCGAGAAGGAAGGCGAAAGCCGGGAGATCCCGTCCTCCCCACGAACCGAGGACCGTTGAAGGACGGACAAGAGTCGAAACCCTGCCCCGAAAAGATCATCTGAAATGGCGCAATGAAGAAGGTTCGCCGGACGACCGTATGGTCCATGCTCCTGACCGCTTCGCTTTGGACAACGTCCCCGGTTGGGGCCGAGGGGCTGGATCGAATCTTGACCGAGATGGATCGAGTCGGACAACGCCTCAAGAGCATGGAGGCGGATATCGAGCAGCGGAAGTGGACCGACATTCTCGGTGAATATGATGAGGGAGAGAGGGGCCGCTTTCTGTTTCTCAGAGAGGACGGCCAAGTCCTTCTACGCAAGGAAATCGCCGAACCCACCGTCAACACCTTGGTGGTCCGCGAGGGCAAGGTGCTCTTCTATCAGCCCTCCATCAAGCAGGCCCAGGAGTATCGACTGGGCCGCCATGGCGACAAAGCCGAGTTCCTGCTCCTGGGATTCGGCGCCGACAAGGGGGAACTGAGTCAGACCTATGAGATCTCCCTCTTGGGCGAGGAGGATCTGGATGGCCGACATACCTACAAACTGGAGCTGAAACCGCGGTCCGACCAGGTGTCCGCTTTCTTCGTGAGAATCTTCCTGTGGGTGGATTCGGAGCGCTGGGTTCCCGTGCAGCAGCAACTGGTCGAACCGACCCGGGATCACATCCTGATCGCTTTCCGCAATATAACCCTGAATCCGAGGCTGTCCCGATCCAACTTCGACGTCAGGATCCCCAGGGACGTCGAGGTTATCCGCAACTGATCGGCCCTCGTCGGCGGCCGGCATGAGAATTGGGACAACCGCCAACCGACAGTAGACCACTGGCGGGAAACCACTTACGACACGCCCCTCTGCGGATCGGGATTGATGACTCCCTTTCGGCCCTGCATCACGGCGCGGGTGTAAAGGATCCGGTGGACGACGGTCCAGTTGGACAGGATGGCAATCACCCAGAGCACGGGGTCCATGAAATAGAAGCATCCGATGATCAACAGCACGATCCTTTCCGGGCGCTCCAGGAACCCCACCTTGCACTCCGGTATCAGGCACTCGGCGCGAGCCCGGGCGTAGCTGGTCAGAACCGAGCCCATCATGACGATTCCAACCAAGACAACGTAGTTGATTCTGTCGTCTCTGCCGTAGTAAATTATAAGACCGAGATACATAATCAGGTCGGAGTAGCGATCCATAATGGAATCGAAAAACGCTCCGAAGGGAGTCTCAAGCTTCAGCTTGCGGGCGACCATCCCGTCCACCATGTCGAAAAGCCCGGCAACGATCAACACGGCGCCCGCCAGCGCGAACCTTCCCTGCGCAAAGATGAACGCCACCAGGATGCTCATGACGAAGCCCGCCATGGTCAGGTGGTTGGGACGCACCCGGAGGAACAACAGGAAGGCGATAATCCACTTGAGGAGCGCTTGGGCGCCGCTGCCGATACGATTGGAGATCATCCTTCCCCCACTCAGAAAAGCTGGAACCTAATGGTAAGAAACTTCCGTGGATCTTGCCGGATGTCGTAAATCAGTTTGACCAGCTCGGAGGAGACTTCGTTAAGGTTCTGATAAAGTGCCTCGTCTTTGGCCAGTTTGCCCAGCGTTCCCTTTCCCGCCTCCACATCTTTCAGGATCCCCGCGAGTTCGTCAACACTGTCCCGCAGCGAGGCGTAGAGATCCTCGTCGGTTGAGAGCTTGCCCAGAGTCCCCTCGCCGCGGTCGATCTTGCCCGTAATATCGCCGAGATGGGCCAGGAGTTCGTCGCTCTTCTGATAAATAGAGGGATCGTTGACCAACCGACCCAGCGTGCCTTCCCCGTCGTCGATTTTGGTCAGCAGCCGGTCCAGGTCCTCCGTGGCGGTCACCAGCCGACTGTGCAGAGCGTCGTCCCGAACCAGTTGCCCGAGGGTTCCCGGGCCGTCGGCCAGATCTCCGACCAAGTCGTTGATCCTCTGGATGGTGAGGTTGGCGTTCTCCACCGTTGCGTTCAGGTTGTTGTAAAAGGAGGGATCGGTGATGAATCGGCCGACAGTTCCCTCCCCTGACTCGAAACTGCGCATGATGTCCTGAACCTGGACGGAAAGAGTCTCAAAGTTGGCCAGGATATCGTTGGCCCCGGTAATGAGCTCGACGAAGGTCGGCTGCTGCATGCCGGTGATCAGGACAACATCCATGACGCGGGTGGTAAACCAGCCCTCCACCTCCCGGGGAACGGTTCTGGAGGGCACTTCGGTTCT
>CAYRCA010000127.1:0-4295 GCA_964422565.1 uncultured Acidobacteriota bacterium
AACAGGCCTCGTCGAAGACGGCCGAGCACATTTCGTCTCGAAGCCGATGCCCCGGCCGCGCCCGGTGCTCCTCAAGCCGGCCGGCGACCCGACTCCTTTCCAGCTCGAAGTCGGCCTCCTCGACGCGCAACAACCGCAGATGGGCCCTCACGGCGTGTCCCACCTCGTCGGCGGGGACGACCGAATGGAACTCGGTCGAGTACTCGTCCAGCCGGTATTCGGAAACCCCACCCAGCCGACTGATCGACTCGTCCAGGACAAACAACAGCCTTTCCGCCAGAACGCGACTGTCGGAACTTCGGGTGTCGATCCAACCCAGCCGGACGGAGGTGACGACCGCCGCCAGAGCCGATGTCGGGTGCTCCTCCACAACCACCGTGAGACCACTCTCAAGCACGGCGCGGGTCAGATTCTCGTACACATTGTAGGAACGGAAATGGCGGAAGAACTGGGGCAGTTCCTGCCGGACCCTCTGGGCGACCGCGTCGGATCCGAGCAGGCATAAAGCCAGCGCCAGTATCCCGGCTCGGCCCGAGGGAGAAGCAAACGCCCGCATCACCCCCTGATCCTATCAATGTGGGTCAGTCCGAGGCAATGGAGGTGTCCATCGTCTCAATCGTCCCGTGCGATGGCGGGCGCGGAAACGGACGCGTTTCCCCTCAGCGAAGGATAAGGGCAACGCGGCCTTCGATGAAGTGGACATTGTGCCGCACGGCGATCTGGTCCCGGCCCTCCAGACGGATCCCCCACCGTCGGCCGACCCAGTGGTTGAGCCCCGCGCCGATGAAGACTCCGTGGTCGACCCCCGCAAAGACGAAGGCCGTATATCCGCCAGACTTGACGCCTCCAATGGTCTAACTCTAACCTTTCCCTCGAACAAGTCAGGCAACTCACCCGAATCGACCGGTCAAGGAAGGAGGGAAACGTGGAGACCAGACGCAAACTCATCTTGTGGGCGGTCCTGTTTCTCGTGGGATTCTTGCTGGGGTTCTTTCCGCAGTACTCACGTCGCGCCGAGGTTCGGGAGCGGCTGGAACAGACACGGGAGGAACTGCGGTCCGCCCGCGGCGAGATCGACGACCTCGTTTTCCAACTTCGCCTGGCCGAGGTGCGCGACCTTTCGGGAATGCTTTATCTCGAGGCGACTCGACAGAATTTCGGAGTGGCCGCCGATCACTCGACCCGCTTCTTCAACCTCGTGGGCGAGCTGGCCGCGCTGGACCCCGACGACACCCGTCGAGCCGAACTGCAACGGCTGCTGCAGGCACGCGACACCGTCACCGCGTTGCTGGCGCAGGGAGATCCGGCGGCGGTTGCGGAGGTTCGATCGCTCCTGATTCGAGCCCACGAGGCAACCCGCGAATAACTCGACGCCGTCGGGTAAGGCGGGCGCGGTTCCTCTCTCTCGGGAGAAAAACGCACCTCGCACGGTCCCCAACGATCTTGCCACCCCGATCCCCACCGCGGCTCAGTAGGTGTGGTCGCTCCGAAACCACACCCGGACGCCCTCGTTGCTGACGCCGAGATCCACGCCGAAGAAGACGCTCCGCCCGAACTTCACGCGTGTCCCGAGACCTCCGGCGATGTGGGTCTTTCGGGCCGAGGGTTCTCCCCGGTCCGAAAATACGCGACCCAGGTCGGTGAAGGCGACGGCATCTAGGAAGCCCGTCAGGGGCCGGCGGTATTCGCCGTTGAACACAACGGCGTTTCGGTCCCGAAAGCGGTACTGGTGGAAGCCGCGCAGCGTATCGATCCCCCCCGCCCAAGGCTGCAGGAAGAACGGAACCCGGTGTCCGGGCGCCGGGTCGGTCCGGAGCGCGCGAAGACGCAGACCGATCCGGTCGTTGTCGCCCACCGGGATGAACTGCCTGAGATCGACTTCGAGTTCGCGGAAGCTGAACGCATCCAGGTCGCGGTCGGAAAAGGACGTCCATCGAAGGGCATACAGGCCGCCCGATTGCGGATCGGCGGGCTCGCCGCGAGTGTCATACTCCACGAAGAGTCCACCGTACCGATAGTCCGGCGCGTCGTCGACCGCAGGCGCTTCCGCCTCGGTAAACAACTCCTCGATGGAGAGAAACTGTCGATCCCGGCCCCGGCCCGTGCGGACGAAAAGAAACCCGCCACTCGCTCCCGCCCGGAGTCCCGGCAGGAGGAAGATGCCCAGGTTTGCCCCGGAACTGACGTCCTCGAGACGGTAGTTCGACCGGTTGGCTCTCGGAGTGTCCGGCCCCAAGCCCCAGAAGTTCTCCTCCGGATAGTTCCGATAGCGGCTGGTCAGCTCCAAGAAGAGGGGGGAAGAGCCGAGTTGAGGGGCCTCGAAGGCAACCTCGACCTGGCGGTACATCTTGATCGATCCGATGACCCTGACACGGACGCCCATCGGACCGACCAGCCGGAGCCGGATCAGTTCCGCGCCCAGAGCCAAGCCCGACTCGGCCGGGAGGCCGCCCAGAATGGGCCGCACCGACACATCCTGGGCGTTTGCCGAACCGCTCAGGCCGACCCAGGCGGCGGCGACAAGCCCTATCCAGACACGGCGCGTCATCGGCGGGCGTCCCGCGGCGCAAAAAGTACCAGGGCGATGCCGTCGCGGAACTGATCGTCGTCCGGAGCGATCGCGTTCATGGGCATGATCCCCACGTAGTTGGGTCTCAGGTCGAACCTGTCGACCAGGTAATCGCTCACCACGATGGCCCGCTCCCGGGATCGGAGGGCGCGCTCCGGCTCGGTTCCGTGGCTGGCCCAGGATTCCACAATTAGGGGATCGGTCCTGGAGTAGGCGAGAAAGCCTGCCATGGCGAGATCGAGTCGACCCCTGGCCTCATCGGTCAACTGCTCCCTCCCGTCGGGGCCGGGCCCAAACAGATCGTCGGCGTCCAGCCAGACCCGCATCCTCTGACGGTCGCGCAGAAACCGGTCTTCGCGGTATTCATGCACGCTCACCGCATCGAGGTCGAAGAAGCCTCGCCGGTTGAAGAAGCCGCGGAAGAGCCAGTTGCGCTTCAGCGCGTCGGTGTTTTCCGCGAGGTTGGTCATGGCGACGTTGGCGCTGGTGATCGTCTGCCGGACATCCGCCATCAAACCGCCGGACACGCCCTCCGGATCCTGAAGAGACCGTATCGCGTCGATCACCTCCCGCGTCATCGTCTCGACGTTGGCGGCCACACGTTCCACCTGATCCCCAAGCTCCCGCGCCTTCAAATCGCTGGAGATCGCGTGCAGGTCGTCCGAGACCTCGCGAAGGTTTCGGACCGTCTCCTCTCCCTCCTGGACCGTCGTCCGCAGGACCTCGAAGAGGGAGTCATCGGTGACCAACCGGCCGATCGTGCCCTGGCCGCGACGTACATCGGCGACCATACCGCCCACGTCCTCGACCACTCGATTCCCGATACCGGCGAATCGCTCGACCTCCTCACCCACCCTGTGAATGACCTCGACGCTTTGCTGGTTGAGGCCGAGAATCGCCTCAACCGTCTCCTCGACGCCTTCGCTGATCTCGAGGATCGCGCGGTTAACCATTCTCAGGGTCCCGGCGCCGGCTTCCAGCAGGTCCGAAATCTCAACCGGCTCGCGGCTGGGCACTGTGTCGCCCTCGGCCAGAGCCGCCGCCGCGCCGGTACCGGCGTCCACCTGGAGAAACTTGGCACCCACGATGCCGTCGGTCTGGATGGTGGCGACCGAATCGGTGCGCAGAATCGGTCGAAAATCGGAGACCACCCGGAAGCGGACCCGAAAGCGCGAGTCGGGGTCGAGAGGGGTTCGGATCTCCAGGACCTCGCCCGCGTCCATTCCCGCGACCCGAACCTTGGCGCCTCGGGCAAGGGCGCTGACGTTGGCGAACTCCGTGTACAGTTCGATGCTCTCGGTGAACAACTGACGCCGGTCGCCGATCCAAAACAAACCCACGGAGAATAGGATCAGACATCCAACCAGGAACACACCGACGGCCGCTTTTCTATAATTGGGCATGGGTCAGGTCCCTCCTTGTACGGACATGAATCTCTGCACCAGTTCGTTCCGGCTTGTCGTTAACTCATCCGGCGAACCCCGCGCGAGGATCCGGCCGTCATGAAGAAACGCCAGCACATCGCCTATTCGGCGGACGCTGGGAATGTTGTGAGTGACGACAACGAGGGTGGTTCCCCGGCGTCGCTTGAGATCCAGGAGCAGCTCGTCGATCTCGATGGCTGTGATCGGGTCCAGCCCGCTGCTCGGCTCGTCGACGAGCAGGATGCCCGGATTGAGGGCCAGCGCCCGCGCCAAGCCGACGCGTTTGCGCATCCACCGGAGAT
>CAYRCA010000127.1:4305-9876 GCA_964422565.1 uncultured Acidobacteriota bacterium
TCGGCGCCTTGTGACGCTGTCGCTCCAAACCCACCTGCTCCAGGAGTTCGCCGGCCGCCCGGCGGATTTCGGCCTGCGTCATGCGGGTATGCCGCCGCAGCGGGAAAGCCACATTCTCCTCGACGGAGATGGAATCGAACAGGGCCGAATACTGGAAGAGGAAACCCACCTTCTTTCGGACCCGGGCAAGACCGGAACTACCCAGGCCGGTGATGTCCTCACCCTCCACCTGGATGCGTCCCGAGTCCGGTGGAATCAAGCCGATCATTTGGCGCAAAGTAACACTCTTGCCGGTGCCGCTGCGGCCGAGAATACAGAAAGCCTGGCCGCGGACAACCTCGAACGAGACGTCGTCGAGCACCCTCAAGGCTCCGAAGGACTTGGAGACATGGTCGAAGCGGACTGAAATCTCGGCGCTCATCCGGCCACCTCCGGAAAGAAGAAGAAGATCGCCTTCACGACGATCACATTGCTCAGAATCACCAGGATCGAGCTATACACGACGCTTTGCGTCGCCGCCCGGCCGACGCCAGTGGTTCCGCCCTTCGAATTGTATCCAAGGTAGCAGGAGATCCCGGCGACGATGAATCCGAACAGAATCGTTTTCGATGTGGACAGGATGTAGTCGGTGAAGTTGATGGCCGAAAGGGCGCGATCGAAGTACAGATTGAAAGTCATGCCGCTGATCACGGTTTCCGCCACGTAGCCTCCGACAATGCCGGTGAAATTCATCACGGTCGTCAGCAGAGGCAGCGCCACCATGCAGGCAACGATGCGTGTCACCACCAGGTGCTTGTAGGAATCCACGGCCAGGCTCTCCAGGGCGTCGATCTGTTCGGTGACGCGCATCGCCCCGAGTTCGGCGCCGGTACCGGCGCCGACGCGGCCCGCGAACAGCAGCGCCGCGACCAGCGGTCCCGTCTCCCTGATGAGCGCCAGTCCGAGCCCCATGGGGATCATGGCCTCGGCGCCGAAACGTTCCAGCGACGCGCGCGTGTGCATCGACAACACCGCGCCCACCGCGAATCCCGCGGCTGCGATCAGAGGCAAAGAGCGAAATCCGACCTCGAAGATCTGCCGGGAGATCTCCGACAATTCGAAGGGCGGACGAAGGGCCTCCACGAAACTGCGCGCCCCGAAGGTCACCGTATCGCCGATCCACGCGAAAAGACTGATGAGTCCTGTAGACACCGTTGAAATCATGAGAATCTTCTCCTTGGAGAGGTTGCCAGACTCCCTATGAGAATACCGTACGTTCATCCCCAACACGTCCCCTACGCCAACGTCGAACCGGCGGAAGCGGCCGAGAACAAGTTGGAATGCACGCGGGGCGAACGGAGACGTCGGCCATTCTCTTCATATCAGTCCCGCGTCCCCGGAGGTGGTTGGCGGGGTTGCCGAGGAAGCGGGGTACGGCGGCCGGATCGCCTGTCGGCTGGCGGACGCTTACTCCTCGACGAGATAGAACGGCTGGGTATAAATGGTCCCGTCGGCTCCTTCTATTTCGGCCCTCACGAAAAGTGCATAGTCCGGTACATCCGCCGTGGAGATCGTGAAACCGCGATGCACGGTTTCCGTGTCATCGATTTCCGGATTGTGCGTACGCCACCGGATCTCGTTAACCAGCCCTTCATTATCGATGGTCAGAGCAACCCGCCGGCCGGTCACCTGTACATTCGTAATGTTGAACGCCCGACGGTTGTACTGTTCCGACGGCTTCCAAAGATACGAATAGCCGTTCCGGAGGGCTTCCATCACATCCGGTGCCGCCCCGTCCTGGATCGTGGGATGTAGCGACCCCGGTTCGAAGTTTTCCAGCAGCATCACGTCCCGGTTCCACCCGAGTTCCGATTCCCGGTGCATGTCGTCCTCGCCGTATAACCAGATTGGCCGTTTGGCTCCTCCCAGCAGGTGTTGTATCTTGTCATAAAACGCGCGGTCCTCGGGATGCCGGTCCCGTCTGTTGAAGATCGCCTGGCCGATCAGAACGTCATACCGCAGGTACAGGTCGACGTACCAGTGGGCGGTCAGCCCCCACCGTTCCACATAGCGGCCGGGATGGGCGAAGTAGGCGAGTCCGCCGAGTTCTGCGATCATCTCGAAGGATTCTATTTCCGTATCAAAATCGTCGGCAAGGAGGTTGAACACGCTGACGGTATGGTGGTGAGAGGAAAGTTCATTTCCTTGTACAGAGATCATTCCGAGTTCCACGGGGTCTCGGTCCTGCCACGGCTCGTTGCTCATTTTCTCGTAGGTCATATTGTTTTCCGTCGGATTTTCGACATGTTTTATTTTTTCATAAATCCGGGAAAGTTCAGTCCATGGATATATGGCATCAATGTAATCGCTGGGTACATCATAACTGTGTGCAGCGAGCGTCAGGATTTCATAGCCTTCCTCGTGGTATCGGTCGATGGTCTGGTGGGGGTCGTATTCTTCATTTCCCAGACCCGGATGCGTATGGAACTCAGAGTCATGATGCGTCACGAGATTCCAGTTCAGGTCTTGGTAAGGAGTGGTAAACAATCTGCCGGGCCTGTCGGAGGCCATTTCACATCCGGCAAATACCACTGTCGCAACAATTACTGATGCAATCAACGGAATTGCCTTAAGACTGTTTGCCCTGAGATTGAATTGTATTAACATAATTGTATTTCGATCCCAAGAGTATTGAAGATCCATGATTGGCACTATTCTCGGGACGGTTCCCACAGGATGTCGCTCATCTCGTCTTGCCCGGTGCTATTCCGTGTCGCCGACGCATGCCATGAAGATGCCCCGGCCGCCGGTCGCGGGGACCCGGTGGCGACGGGACCTGCGCCGGTCGTCTGGTGGGGAAGAACCGGAGGCCGATGAAGATGAACGGGAACGCAACGATTCTCCCTTTCCGTTCCGGGGAAATATCCCCTTTATCAACACGAGATGTCAATCTCCGCCGGGACGCGAAGGCTCAACGCTCCAGGCAGGGCGCCGATTTCTTCGAAATGCCGGGTTAACGCGGCCGAGTGAGATTGATCCACACTTCCGCCGCGACAAGATGCGTGGTGAAACTGATCCAGAACGCGGTGCCCAGAATTTCCTGAACCGAATAGATGGAGAAAAGAAGGTACATCCCTACTACGGGCCGTATCGTGACGACGGCCAACCCGATTGCGAAGCCACGGATCATCCACTCGCGATGTTGCCGGAGGCGCCTGTTCCGGATATGAGAGAAGGCGATGCCCAAGCAACACACGAACAAGGCTGAGAAGAAGGTCGTCGCTGCAGTTTCACTCGGCCCGCCGAAGGAGCGGTTGAGGACGAGATGGACCGAAGAATACGCGATGAGAGCGGCGGCGACAAGGTAGACGCGGCCAGACCATCGGTGCAGGGCCGGGAAGCGGTCCCGAATCGGCCGGACGAACTGTAATGGTCCGAGTATGACAAACAAGAGCGCCGGGACAAGGTGGAGGAAGGCAAGGAGGGGGCGACGCGCGAACGGTGCCTCGAAGGTATCCGGCGGCGGGAGGATGCCGCTGTGGATCGCCCCGGCAATGGCCAAGCCGCGGTCAACGACAACGTACACTCCGCCCACCGCCAGCAGGAGCACCAATACCCACGCGGATGCGACCACCGACCGGCGAGCAGTCAAGCCCGGAGCCCTTTCGAGCACGAAGATGCTTAGAATCCTCATGGAAACGCTTACCGCACTCCCGGCACTAGATTTTCCGTTGACATCGTTACCTTCGTAACGATACAATCTCCGTCACTCAAGTAACGACGGGGCTTCCGCAGCCGGGCGGAAAGTCATGAACATCATAACCGGGATTCTGCGATGATCGAGTCGCTAAACTTCGTCTCCGAAGCGTGGTGGCGGTGGATGTCTGAGATCAGCGTCCACTGGATCCTGGTTGGAATCGTTTGGATGCTCGAGACTCTGACGCGAGAGGCGGATCTGGCCGCAGCTGCGGTTGGCGCCGTGGCTCGTGGTCTTGTTCAAACTGCTTCTGCCGCCGACTCTGGCGTCTCCCGCAAGTGTGACGGCACCGCTCTATTCGGTTGTGTCGGCGCTCCTTGACGGGGTCCTCTCCGGCACCTTTCCGGAGGTTCTCCTTCCAGCCCAAGGGCCGGAGGCGCGTGGGCATCGGGAGTGGTCCTCCGTACGCGTCTTCGATTCGCCCGGAACCTTTGTCGACCTTTCACTCTCGCCGGCGGTTGGCCGCTGATTCCCGGCCGGCGGGGATGCCGGCGGTACACCGGCGGGCCGCTGATGGCCGGTTGCTGCCTGCCGGCTGCTGGCGGCTTCAGTCGATCCAGATGCGGATCAGGCCGTCGGAGGTCTTGATCTCCAGGATCTCACCCGCCTTGGAGAGCTCCTCCACCAGGTTGTCCGCTTGGATGCCTTCCCGCCGCAGGTCCTCCCGCGCCGAATCCGGAAGGGACGACAGGAGGAGCCGGGCCAGGGAGATGGGAAGCGCCAGGCGCAACATCTCTCCGTCGGCCCCCGCGATCACAAGACGGAGGCTTCGCAACGCGGAATCTCGCCGCCCGGGCGGTTCCCGCTCGGCGCCGCCCCCGAGCAGCCTCGGGTCGATCCTCAGGAGCGCGAGACTCGCCTGGTTCCGCACCTCCGGGTCGGCGCTTTCCCGCAGTTCCCGTTGAAGCACCGGAACCGCTTGGCGCCGGACGGCCTCCTCCGGCAAGCGGCTGAGCTGCAGCGCCGCCAGAAAAGCGAGATCGCGGTCGCTTCCCCGCAGCGCCCGCGAGACTCGATCCAGATACCCCCTCGCTCCGTTCCGGTACAGTTCGACCGCCAGCCGGACCGACGACGAACGGGCCTCGGCGACCAGCGCGGAATCGCGGTCGCTCCGCTCCAGATAACGCTCGTAGGCGCGCAGCGCGTCCTCCGGCCGTCCCAGCCTCTCCAGCGCCCGGCCCTCATAGAAGAGTGAGCCGGTGAGCACGGCGTCGGAGGGCGACAAGGTCCGCAGCAGCCGGATCTTGTCCAGAGCCTCCCGCCACTGTCCGTCGAACATGGCGAGCTTGGCCTGGGAGAGGAGTTCCTCGGGACCCGCGCCGGCCTCGGTTGGAGTTCCCGCCAGAAGGATCGACAGCAGGAGAATAGAGATGGATCGAATCATAGCCGGTCCTCCATCTGGAGCAGATTGATGCGCAGCATCGTGGAACGGGACTCGATCAGGCGGCGCCACCGGCCCAGTTCCTCCTCCTCCAGGCACCCGCCCTCATCCGCCACGACCAACAGCAGGATCTCCAGCTCCTCCAGCACCGGGCGGACGTCGGAGAAGGCGTCGGGACCGAGGCCGGCCTCCAGCTGTCGCTTCTGTCGGATGAGGCGCTCCGCCGCCAGCCGTTGCAGGTCCGGATCGACATCGCATAGCGTCTGGTCGAGAAGCCCCAACAGGAAGAGCTGGCTTCGGGACAGGAAGGAAACCAGGTCGGCGCGGGTCGCCTCGGTGTCGAGCGAAACCAGGTAGGAGGGCAGAGCGGGCGGCGGGTCCTCCCGCCGCCATCCCGGCGCGACCCACCAGAGCAACGCCGCCCCGGCCGCGGCCGCAAGCCAGGGCGCGATCC
>CAYRCA010000128.1:0-9867 GCA_964422565.1 uncultured Acidobacteriota bacterium
CCATGATGCGTTGGCGGACCTGACCTTCGATCACGAAGTACACGGCGTCCGAGGGTGTGCCGGCGCGCATCAGGGTTTGAAACGCCCCGATCTGCACCAGTTCCCCCAGGCGGCCGATCGTCCGCCGGTCCAAATCGAGCCTTCCATCCAGGATCAAATACTCCCACCCGGCCCGCCGCGCCCCCATCCCGTCATGGTGGCAGCTGTCTCCCACATGGAGAATCGTCCCAGGCTCTGAATCCAGCACCTCCTCGACATGGCGGAAAATTCGAGGGTCGGGCTTTTCGAAGCCCAGTTCGGCCGAAATGAAGACGGCGTCAACCATCCCATCCAGCTCCATTTCCTCCAGAATTCCCCGCAGACGGGAGTCCGCGTTGCTCAGAATGACCAAAGGATAGCCGCGGGCGCCCAGAACCTGCAGCGTACTCACGGCGTCGGGCGCAACCCTCCAACGATCGGGACGGGCGAAGGCATCGTAGAGGTCCGCGAAGACGGCATCGACCGAAGCCGGACCGTGAAAGGGCCCGACAACCTCCCCCACCACCTCCTTCCAGTAGGATCTCTCCAGCTTGTCACTCACCACGGGACGGGGACCCAGCCGACTGCCGGTAAAGACCTCGCGAAAGCGCGTCTCGATCGCCTCCGGCGCCACCACCGTCCCGTGGCCGGCGAGAATTTCGGCGTACACCTCGCCCACCGAGGGATGGGCATGCAGCAGAGTTCCACCCACATCCAGGGAAACAACCCGAATCCTATCGAAATCCATAGCCCGTCATTCTACTGCGCCGCCGTTCCCGGTGCTGGGCTTGAAACCCCGGAAGGGCCGTTCAATCGATCCCGTAGCGCTGGATCTTGTTGAGCAGCCCCTGGCGACTCAACCCCAACGTCCGGGCCGCCTGCGCGCGATTCTGGCCGCAGCTCGCCAACGCCCGTTGGATCAGAGAACGCTCAAGTTCCTCAACCGCGTCCCTCAACTGAACGGGGGACCGATCCCCCCGCCGGACCGTCTCGGAAAGATCGCCGGGCACGACCACTTCGCGCCGCACGGTCACCGCCAGCCGCCTCATTTCGTTCTCGAGCTCTCTAACGTTCCCGGGCCAACCGTGCTGTCCCAGGGCCTGCAAGGCCTGCGACGAAAGACGCTTGGCCGGCCGCCCCAGGCTCTCGCAGGCGAGCGTCAGGAAATGATTGGCCAAGAGGGGGATATCCCCCCGCATCTCACGGAGTGCCGGCGTTCGGATATGGATGACGTTGAGACGGTAGAAGAGGTCCTCCCGAAATCGACCCTCGGCGATCTCGGCCTCCAAGTCCTTGTTGGTGGCGGCCAGAATGCGCACTTTGACGGGAACGGGCTTGCGCCCGCCCACGCGATCGATGACTCGCTCCTGCAGAGCTCGAAGGATTTTCGCCTGCGCCGCTTGGCTCAGGTCGCCGATCTCGTCGAGAAACAGCGTTCCCCCATGGGCCGCCTCGAACCGGCCAATGCGGCGGTCGACCCCGGTGGCCACGCCCTTTTCGATGCCGAACAGCTCGGCCTCGACTAGGTTGTCCGGCAGTGTCGAACAATTCAGCGCCAGGAAGGGGCGGGAGGATAACTCCCCCGAGTAGTGGATCGCCTTGGCCACCAACTCCTTGCCGGTGCCGCTTTCTCCGGTGATCAGAACCTCGACGTTGCTGCCCGCGATCTCCTCGATCTGCCGTACAAGGCGCTGGATCAGGGGACTGGTCCCCAGAATCTTGCCGGTGGAAAACTGCCCCCGCACCTCCCGCAGCAACTTCCGATTTTCCGCTTCCAGCTCTTCCCGCCTGCGCTCGAGCTGCCCCACAAGGAGCGCGGTTTCCGTGGCGATCCCGGCATGTTGAGCCAGAGTCTCGAGTACCTGCGCGTCCTCCCCGGAGAACCCGCCCTTCTTTCGATTGATCACCTCAAAAACGCCGACCACCTCCCCCGTCTCGTTCTTCAAAGGGACGGCGAGGATGTTTCGGGTTCGATAACCCGTCATCGCGTCGATGGAGGGATTGAAACGAGGGTCCTCGTAGGCGTTGGGGACGATGACCGTCGTCCCGTTCAGGGCAACCTCTCCTGCGATGCCGAGCCGCGCGTCGAAACGCAGCGGCTCATCCGTGCCCAGAGCCACCTCCGACCAGAGCTCGCACCGCTCCCGGTCGAGAAGGAAAATGCTTGCCCGGTCCGCCTCGAGCAGACGGGCGGCTTCGCGGGCCAGAGTATCGAGTAGAGCGCCCAGATTCCTCTCGGCACTTATCTTGCGGCAGATCTCCAGGATCGAAAGGAGTTCCGTCTCTTGCCAACTGGATCGGTCGGACATCCCCTACTGCATACCCGATCCGGAGGGAGGGTTCAAGCGGAAACTGGCTGAAACTGGCGTCCCCACGGGGATTTGAACCCCGGTCGCCGCCGTGAAAGGGCGGTGTCCTAGGCCAGGCTAGACGATGGGGACGCACCCGATGAAGGCGGCATTTTAGCACCCGAGTCCCCCGCGAGTCCAACCGGGCCAGAGGATTCGGAGACGTCCGTTCCGAGGTGCCGAGGTTTCGGGGTTTCGTGTCTTCGGTGTGTCTTCCGTGTCTTTTCGCGGCGGGAGTCAAGGGCCGGGGGATGGGTGTGACGAGCCAGCGGGTCGCACTGATCGGGGCGCGCTCGATTGGACGAAGCGCGGTTCCGGGACCCGGAGGTCGGGACCCGGAGGTCGGGGGCTGGGTATGGGGTCTCCCGGCGCGAACCCTCCGGGACCTCGGAACCTCGGAACGACGTGGTCTCGGCGGCATGGGAACCCGTCTCCGCCCTCCTCCAACCGGCGTCGAGTCACTCCAGGACCTCGGGATTCACAACGTTGGCGCGAGCCGGAGTCCGCCCCTCCAGAACCGACCGGACCTCCCGAACCATGGTCTCCAGAATTCGCGCCTGAGCCCGGGGGGAGCGGGCGGCTACATGGCCCGTCACCACCGCCCGGGGATGCTGGAACAGGGGGTGCGGCGCGAGCGGTGGCTCGTCCGGGAAGACATCCAGGGCGACTC
The DNA here is from genome assembly GCA_964422565.1 of uncultured Acidobacteriota bacterium. Classification (GTDB taxonomy): domain Bacteria; phylum Acidobacteriota; class UBA6911; order RPQK01; family JAPXNP01; genus CAYRCA01. The sequence goes on from CAYRCA010000128.1 coordinate 3,037, forward strand.
CCGCCAAGCGACCGCTGACCAGAGCCTCCAACAGCAGGTCCAGGCCGGCCACGACGCCTCCCCGGGCGGTATTGATGAGATGGGCGCCCGGCTTGATCCGGGCCAGACTGCTCCGGTCGATCATGTGCCGGGTTTCCTCCGTCAGCGGTACGTGCAGGGTGATGACGTCGCTCCGCGCCAGCAACTCGTTGAACCCGACGAAAACGACGTCGTCGTCCCGAAAGGCCTCGTGGTCGATGTAGGGATCGTCGGCCAGAACCCGCAGGCCGAAGGGTCGACTCAGCAGCCTGACCTCGCGGCCGATGCGCCCGTAGCCGATGATCCCCAGGACGGCGCCCTCCAGGTCCAGGCTCTTCTCGCCGTATCGGGCGTCCCAGTCCCCACGGCACAAGGCGTCGCGCCAGAAGCCCAGCTTCTTGCAGGACGCCAGCAGGAACGCCAGGGTGTGCTCGGCCACGGCCCGGGTCATGGCGCCGGGGGTGTAGAGCACCGGAACGCCCCGCCGGGTGGCATCCTCGATGGCTACGGTGTCGTAGCCGACGCCGGTGCGGGCCACCGCCCTCAGTGCCGGGGCGCGGTCCATGACGGCGCCGTCCACCCGTACCGATCCCCGGGCGACGATGATCGCAACCCGCTCGTCGAGGGCCGCCAGCACCTCCTCCCGCGACTCATCGCCGACGCACACCACCTCCCAGGCCGGCTCAAACCGGCCGATCACCTCCCGAGGAAGCGGTCCAATCGACAGGATCTTCCCTCGTTCCGCCACTCCCCTCCGTGTCCTTCCGCGCTACAAACGTCCGGATTCTTGTTTCGCCGCGAAGATTTCAGGCCGCAATCTTCGCAAGTTTCTTGGTGCTCCAACCCTGCATCCACCTTCGAGAGGCTTGGGAGAAACGTCTGGGGGTCTGACTTCTCAAGCCACGGATTGCACCGATTTCAGTGACCGGGTCCCCGCCGTGCCTGGGGCTCCAACCAATGTCCCGTAATCCGTGTAATCCGTGCCCTGGAAATCGACGGCTGCCGGCTGACCGCTCGACAGCCGGTAACCCTCTCCCCCGCCGCATCACTCCGACCCCGACCGGTTCCCATCACCGCCCTGACGGCGCACGATTTCGGCCATCTCGTCCAAACGCCTCTGCACCAACCCGTGGATCGTCCCCTCGGGATAACTGCCATCCGCCTGCCTCTCTCCGGCCGTAAGCCCGGTCAGGATCTCGATTCCCTCGTCGACGGTCTCAATGGGATAGACATGGAACTTTCCCTCCCGGACCGCTTCGACCACCTCATGCCGAAGCATCAGGTTGCGCACGTTCTGGTGCGGGATGATCACTCCCTGCTCGCCCGTCAGCCCAACGGCTCCGCAGGCCTGAAAGAAGCCCTCGATTTTCTCGTTGACACCACCGATAGGCTGAATCACGCCCCTCTGGTTGATCGACCCGGTGACGGCCACGGACTGCCGAAGGGGAGTCCCCGACAGCCGGGACAGGAGAGCGTAGAGTTCGGTGGAACTGGCGCTGTCCCCGTCCACTCCTGAATAAGACTGCTCGAAGCAGATGCTGGCATACAGGCTCAACGGATGGTTCCGCCCATACTTCCCGTGGAGATATCCACCAAGAATGAGGACCCCCTTGTCATGGATGTTGCCGCTCAACCGCGCTTCCCGCTCGATGTTGACGATGCCCTTGTTCCCCACACTTACCTGAGCCGTGATGCGGGTGGGTTTTCCGAAGGAGTAGTCCCCAATCTGGTAAACCGACAAACCATTGATCTGGCCCACTACACCACCCTGCGTGTCGATCATGATCGATCCCTCGTCGATCATCTCCTGGACCCTCTCCTCCACCAGGTTGGAGCGATAGATCTTCTCCTCGATGGCCCTTCGCACGTCCTCCCCTCCGACCGATTCCCTGCCCGCCTTGCCCGCCCAGTAGCTCGACTCGCGAATCAGATCGGCCACGTCGCTGAAGCGTAGGGTAAGGCGGTTCTTGTCGGCCACCATGCGCGAGCTGTGCTCGATCAGGACGGCGACACCGTGCCGGTCGAAGGGACGCAGTCCCTCCTTTTCGCCCAGCGTCCGAATGAAACGGGCGTAATTCGTCAGATGTCCGCCGTCCTTCTTCATGACCGTATCGAACTCGGCCTTGATCTTGAAGAGCTTCTGGAAATCCTCATCCAATCGGTAGAGAATTCCATACAGTTCCGAAGTCCCCAGAACAACCACCTTGAGATCGATATCGACCGGCTCCGGTCTGAGTCCCAGGGTACCCACGACCAGGCCGTATTGCTCGGCCGGATCCTGGATGTCGACCTGGCCGTTTTGCAGCACCCGTTTCAGGGAGTCCCAGGCCAATGGCGTGGTGAGCAGATCCACCACGTCCAGAATCAAGTATCCCCGGTTGGCGGAGAGAATCGACCCGGCCCGGATCATGGTGAAATCGGTGTACAGAGTCCCCATGCGGGCCTCCCGCTCGGCGTAGCCTATGAGGTTGCGGTAGGTGGGGTGGGTCTCCTCGATCACCGGGGCGCCCTTTTGCCTCGAGTTGTCTACGATCACGTTGACGCGCAGCCGCTTCAAGGGATCGGGCGACTCGGGACGAACGTTGTCGGGCACCCCTTGTTCCTCGGACGAGATGAAATCGGAGATGTTCTCGATGATGTCCCGCTGCACCTCCTCCAGATAGGCCGAGATGCTCGGGTGGGCCTCGTAGTCGGTCCGTAGGTCGTCCATGTAACTCCCGGTTGCGATGAGGGCCACTTTCCGGTCCAACTCCTTCAGGCGTTCGTGGGTGTCCTGTTGCAGGCTTCTAACTTCCCGGTAGACCTGTTGAATCGTCTCGGACAGTTCCTTCTGCCGACGCTGGATGTCGTCCCGCTCACTCTTGGAGAGACTTTCGTACTCCTCCGGAGTAAGCTCCCGCCCATCACCCACAGGCAGCGTAACGATCTGGGAGCCGGTCAGCTTGACCGCCAGGTTCCGCTCACGAGCCTCTCGCTGCACGGTCTCGAGCAACTTTCCCCGCCGCTCCTGAAAGGCCTGCATGATCAAATTCTTGCGTGCCTCGTAGTCCTCGCTCTTGAAGGCCTTGGGCACCTCCTCCTTGAGGGTCTCCACCAGTCGGACCATGTCGTCCCGAAAGGCGGAGGCCACACCCGCCGGCACGGAAACAGCCTTGGGTCTTTCGGGTCGATCGAAATTGTGGACGTAAAACACATCGTCCGGGGTTTCTTCGGTCGCCGCGATCTCCTCGACAAGGGATCGGATGAGAGTCTTCTTCCCGGTGCCGGGGCTGCCGGCGACGTAGAGGTTATACCCGAAGCTGCGCATCCCCAGACCGAAGCGGACGGCGCGGACCGCGCGGTCCTGGCCGATGATGCCCTCCAAGGGCTCCAGCTCGGCCGTGGTTTCGAAGGAGATGTCGGAGGGGTCTCCCGAAGCGCACAGCTCGGAGGCTTCCAGGCGTCGATGCGACTTGGCGGTGTTCTTCATGCGGCAGACAGTTTCGCCCGAGACACAGTTTTATTCAACTCGCCACTCTGGTTTCCAGGTCCGGCGCGCCGGATGCCGGACGCTAGCTCGACTCTGGTGATTCGGGTCACGACCCCGCCCAATCCCCTCGTGTCTAATAAGCCGAGGACTATGACTACTGAGCGCGCAGCGTCAATCTTCGGTTCGGGAACACCCATGAAACCGCGTGTCCGGATCGAGGTCGACCACTTCCCTCCGCTTCCCCGGGTGGCCTGGAAAGTCCTCGAGTTGACCTCCGATCTCTATGCGGGCGTCGAGCCACTGGGCCAAGTCATCTCGCGGGACCAGACGCTGACGGCGCGCGTCCTGCGCATCGCAAACTCGGCCTTCTTCCAGCGCAGCCGGGAGATCCACACCGTCGAACAGGCTTCGGCGGTCCTGGGGAACCAGCGCATTCGCAGCCTGGTCGTCGCCGCCTCCCTGGGGGGCTTGCTCCATCTGGCTCCCCAGGGACGAGCTCTCTGGGAACACGCGCTCGGCGTGGCTCTGTCGGCGCGTGAGGTGGCTTCGATGCTTCGGAATCGGGTCGATCCCGAGGAAGCGTTCGTGGCGGGCCTCCTCCATGACATCGGTAAAGGGTTGTTCGACGCGCAGCACGCCGAACTCTTCCTGGAATCGGTCCGATCCGGAACCGAGCCTTGAGGTTGCCGACTTGACCGCCAGTGAGATGCTGGGCCTCAGTCCCGAGTCGGTCTCCGCGGTGGAGGAGTTTATCCAGAACCTCGCGCGGGACAAGAGTCTCTTCGGCTTCAGGTAGTGGAAGTGCCGCCGGCTCGTCGCACCGGGACGCCCGATCACGAGTGGGAACGCGCGAACTCCGTCATCGCATGGAGGTTTTCCTCCGGTGTTCCCCGCGCCACCTCGCAACCGGCCCCCACGATGTACCGGGGGCCGGCCTGTCGCCAACATACCTCGAGCGCCTCTCGGACGGACTCCGGGGTCCCCTGCAGCAAGACGCGCACCGGATTGATGTTGCCCAACAACACCTGGCCCTCTCCCATGGCCCGTCTGCCCGTCTCCATCGGTGAAGGGTAGTCCAGATCGACGATTTCACACCCCAACCTGCCCAGCCCGGGCAACAGGGGCCGGGTGTCGCCGCAGATATGGAGGCGGACGATGGCCCCCATGGCGTGCAGGGCATCCACCATCCTCTTCTGCCGCGGCCAGATGAACTCGTCGTAGGTCGCCGGCCCCACCAGCGAGGAGGCCGCGTCTCCGATCCCGATCACATCCGCCCCGCTGTCCATCTGCGCCTGGGCGAACTCCACCTCCATTGTGGTGACGAAGTCCAGCAGTTCCCGCGCGAAGGGGGGATCGTCGTAGAAATCCAGCATCAGGTTGTTGATCCCCCTCAGGTCGGCCGCCTCCGCGCAGGGACCCTCGATCCAGCCCTCCACCAACCGCCGGTCGCCGGCTTCCCGCTTGAGCAGCCCAACCGCCCGCAGGCGGTCACACATCCGCTCCGACTGTCTCGGATCAGGCGCCTGGAGGGAGGCAAGACGCCCCTTGTCCTTGAGCAGGGCGTTCGTCTCGTCGATGGCGGGGGGCTGGTCCTCGAAGAAAGTCACTTCGGCCCCGCAGTCGCAAGCCTCCCGGGCCGGATCCGAAATAGCCGACACATGGTCGATGCCGAAGCGCTCCGCCGTCACCATCTGGGCCTCGGCCAGCACCCGGTGGTCGGTCACATACTTCCGATAGGGAGCGCCGATCTGATCCGCCGCGAACATCATGGTGATCGGCATCAGGGGCAGATGGTCGACCGGGGCGCCCCGCAGTAAACGAAGGATCCGCGCTCTTCCGTTCATCTCAACCTCCGGGCAAGAGGGGGGCCAGTTCCCTCCCGCCGCCACAGATATCACAGCGCGGCCGGTGGAACCAGAATGAGAGCGACCGGCCGCGCCGAACCTTCGGCCATCGTCTTGGGTTTCGGGTCTGACCAACCTCCTGATATGGGAATCGACCAAATCGACAACCTCATATAATGGTGTGATTGGCCATGGAACACACTTACCCGGCCCGTTACTGGCATCCGCTCGAAGATGGACGGATCCAGTGTGACCTGTGCCCCCGCTTCTGCCGACTGCGGGAGGGTCAGAGGGGTCTTTGCTTCGTTCGTAGGCGGGAAGGGCAGGAGATGGTCCTGACCACTTACGGACGCTCGAGCGGGTTTTGCGTCGACCCGATCGAGAAGAAGCCTCTCAACCACTTCTATCCGGGTACCCCGGTCCTCTCCTTCGGGACCGCTGGCTGCAATCTGGCCTGCAAGTTCTGCCAGAATTGGGACATCAGCAAGTCCCGCGAGATCGATACTCTGGCCGACCGGGCCTCCCCCGAGGCCATCGCCCGGGCGGCCGATTCACACGGGTGCCGCAGCGTGGCCTATACCTACAACGATCCCGTGATCTTCCTCGAGTATGCCGTCGACGTCGCCCAGGCGTGCCGCGAAGTGGGGATTCAAAACGTGGCCGTGACGGCGGGCTACATTTGTCCCGAACCCCGCCGCGAGCTCTACCGTTACATGGACGCCGCCAACGTGGACCTGAAGGCTTTCAGCGAGCATTTCTACTGGAACGTCACCAGCGGCCACCTGCAGGATGTGCTCGACACACTGGTCTATTTGAAGCGGGAGGCCGACGTATGGTTCGAGATTACGAATCTCCTTATCCCGAATGAGAACGACTCGGAGGGGGAGCTGGACGCCATGACCGGCTGGATTGTCGAACATCTGGGTCCCGACGTTCCGGTTCACTTCACCGCTTTTCATCCCGATTGGAAGATGCTGGACCACCCGCCGACGCCCCCGGAGACGCTGCGGCGGGCCCGACGGATCGCGCTGGACAACGGTGTCCGCTACGCCTATACGGGGAATGTCCACGATCGGGAAGGCCAGAGCACCTACTGCCATTCCTGCGGATCGGTTCTCATCGAGCGTGATTGGTACACACTTGGGCGATGGAACCTGACCGCGGAGGGGCGGTGCCGCTCCTGCGGCACCATCTGCGCCGGACGTTTCGAAGCCAGCCCCGGCGATTGGGGCCCCCACCGCCGGCCGATCCGAATCTCGGCCTGAGCGGGTCGGGATCTTCTTCTCGGGCGCGAGGGTCGCGAGGAGCTTGTGGAAACCCTTTCTCCAAGTCGCACCCGTCGGACATCCGTTCGAACTGGGAGAACGTGGATGGTCGAGCGGATCGCCCCACCGGTCAGCCCCGTTGTCGCGTCGATTCGGCCTGCAGAAGGGCCCACAGGGCCGCCCCCTGGCACACCACGTCCCGCCTCAGCCGGGACAACTCGAATCGAAGGGGCGA
>CAYRCA010000129.1:0-9774 GCA_964422565.1 uncultured Acidobacteriota bacterium
TGAATACCGAGGCCGTTGATCATGGTGGTGTGGATGTCGGTTCCCACCAGCGTGTCGGGGTAGGCGCATCGGTCGCCTCCATGGTCCGAGACGAAGACCACCCGTCCCAGATATTCGAGGTTCACCTGATGGACGATGCCGGTTGCCGGAGGTACGACCCGGAAGTTGCGGAACGAAGCTTGTCCCCAGCGCAGAAAGGCGTAACGCTCCTGATTCCGCTCGAACTCCCTCTCCAAGTTGATGAGGAAGGAGGCGCTGCGGCCAAACGAGTCCACTTGCACCGAGTGATCGATCACAAGGTCGGCCGGGACCCGCGGGTTGATACGCCCCGGATCCCCACCCAGCGAGGCCATGGCGTCGCGCATGACCGCGAGGTCCACCACCGCCGGCACACCGGTGAAATCCTGCAGGACGACACGGGCCGGCCTGAAGGCGATTTCGCGATCGGACTTGCCTACCCCGTCCCAGTTCGCAAGCGCCTCGATGTCGGCCGCCCCCACACTTCGTCCGTCCTCGTGTCGGAGCAGGTTCTCCAGCAGAATCCTCAGGGAATAGGGGAGGCGTCCGACCCCCGTGAACCCTTGCTTCACCAGCGCGGGGAGGCTGAAGAACGAGAACTCCCCGCCGTTAACCTTCAACCGGGTTCGGGTCCCAAGACTGTTTCGACTGTGATGAGACATGATCTGACTCCCTGGTTGAATCCCTCGACATCAAGAACGACCCGGCCCGCCTCGCGGCCCGGCGCGGCATCTTCGCGGCCCATCGTGGCCCTTCGTGGACTCAACCCTTTCCCGTTCCCTCGTGTTCCTTCGTGGGCCGAAGGATGTGGGTGGCTTGGCCCAGAAAAATCTCCGCCGCCTCCCCCACCGTCTCCGACAGGGTGGGGTGGGTGTGGATGGTGAGCGCGAGGTCCTCGGCGACGGCGGCCATCTCGATGGCCAGCGTTCCCTCGGCGATAAGCTCACCCGCGTTCCGACCGACGATACCGACTCCCAACACCCGTCCCGCCTCGGGATCAAACAGCATCTTGGTGAGTCCCTCCCCTCGCCCCAGGGTCAGCGCGCGACCCGAGGCCACCCACGGGAATCGGGCCACCCGGACCGGAATACCCTGTTTCTTCGCCTCGGCTTCCGTCAACCCGGACCACGCCACTTCCGGGTTGGTGAAAACTACAGCCGGGATGGCCCGGTTGTCGAAGGCGGACTTCTGGCCGGCGATCACCTCCGCCGCGACCTTTCCTTCCCTCATGGCCTTGTGCGCGAGCATGGGCTGGCCGACCACGTCTCCGATCGCGAAAACCGACGCCTCGCTGGTGCGGCGCTGATCATCCACTTGGATAAATCCCCCCTCATCGACCTTGACCCCGACGGCCTCCAGGCCGAGATCGTCCGAGTTGGGACGTCGTCCGACCGACACCAGAACCCGATCGAAGACTCTGGACCCCTCGATCTCCCCTTCGAAACCGACGGAAACACCCTTCTTCGTCTCCTTCATCGAGACCACCCGAGTCTCGAGGTGGATCGCCTCGAACAACCCCTTCGCGCGCTTGGCGAGAGGCCGCACCAGGTCCCGGTCAACGCCGGGCAGCAGGCCGTCAAGCAACTCGACGACGGTGACCCGGCTGCCGAGAGCCGCGTAAACCGTACCCAGCTCGAGTCCGATATACCCTCCCCCCACGACCAGGAGCTTCCCGGGAACATCGGGAAGCTCGAGGGCCGTGGTCGAATCCATGACCCGTTCACTCTCCAGTTCGATCCCGGGAATACCTCCGGGGCGACTGCCCGTGGCGACGATCGCGTGCCGGAAGGCGACCTTCCCGAAGTCGCCGTTCTCCAGCGCCAGTTCCCCGGGGCCGGTGAATCGACCCTTCGCCTGCAGAAACGTCACCCCTCGGGCCTTCGCCAGCTGTCCCAAGCCTCCGGTCAACTTCTTGACCACCCCATCTTTCCACTGTCGGAGGCGATCCAGGTCGACCGACGGGGCCGCGAACTCCACTCCGAAATCGGAGGCGTGCTCGGCATCGTCCAGGATCTCGGCGACATGCAGGAGGGCCTTGGAGGGAATACAGCCCACGTTGAGGCATACGCCTCCGGGCTCGTCGCGCAAGTCGATCATGGTTACATCGACTCCCAGATCGGCGGCGTGGAATGCCGCAGCGTATCCCCCCGGTCCTCCTCCGATCACAACCAAGTCAGTCTCGTGAGTGGCGTCACCCATGTGCCGGTCTCCTCCTCCTGCTGCGAAAATGGTGAGCGGGTTCTGATTGAGGGGTTCAAGTGTATTACATCTGCCGGCGACCCGCCACGATTCCACGGCGGGCGCCGCGACACTCCGGAAGGACGATACGCATCCCTGCCCGTCGCCGTCGGCGACGCCGTGGACGAGGCCTGGACCGCCGCCGGGAACTGTCCGCTGCGCGCCGCGAGCATCCGCACGTGGCCCTCGCACGGAGCGAGTCATCGGCCTGTGCTCTAATAGTAGGGATGCGCCCCTATCTCGATCTCCTCGACACGATTCTCGGGACGGGGACGAGGAAGGAGGACCGGACGGGGACGGGGACACTCAGCATCTTCGGTCACCAGATGCGGTTTGACCTGAAGGCGGGCTTCCCGCTGCTCACGACGAAAAAGCTCCACCTGCGCTCGATCATCCACGAGTTGCTCTGGTTCCTGGCCGGAGACACGAATGTCCGCTACCTCCACGAGCGGGGAGTGACCATCTGGGACGAATGGGCCGACGAGAAGGGCGACCTGGGCCCCATATACGGCTGCCAATGGCGGTCGTGGCCGGGGCCGGACGGGGGCCGGCACGACCAGATCAGTCGCCTTGTCCAGGGGATCCGACTCGATCCCGACTCCCGCCGACACTTGGTGAGCGCCTGGAACGTGGCCGACCTTCCCCGGATGAGACTGCCGCCCTGCCACGTTCTGTTCCAGTTCTACGTGGCCCGGGGAACGCTTTCGTGCCAGCTGTACCAGAGAAGTGCCGACGTGTTCCTCGGCGTTCCGTTCAATATCGCCTCCTACGCTTTGCTGACCCTGATGGTGGCTCAGGTTTGCGGTCTGAAACCCGGCGAGTTCATCCATACATTCGGGGACGCCCACCTCTATCTCAACCATCTCGATCAGGCCCGAACCCAACTGACGCGGACTCCGCGCCCATCCCCACGGATGCTGCTCAATCCCGACGTCGGGACCATCTTCGACTTCCGGTTCGAGGACTTCACCCTCGTCGGCTACGATCCCCATCCCCATATCAAGGCGCCGATAGCGGTATGAAAGTCTCGATGATCGCAGCCATGGGAGCTAACCGGGCGATCGGACTGCGCGGAAGCCTACCGTGGCATCTTCCGGCGGATCTGCGTTTCTTCAAGCAGAAGACGTGGGGTCACGTTGTGATCATGGGGCGGAAGACCTTTGAGTCGGTCGGCAAACCGCTTCCGGGCCGCCGCAACCTGGTGGTATCCCGGAAGGATGATTTTCGACCGGAGGGCGTGGAGGTGGCGGGTTCCTTGGAAGAGGCGCTCGATCTCGCCGCCGGCGAAGGGGAGGTCTTCATCTGCGGCGGGGCCGAGATCTATCGCCGGGCCCTCGACCGCGCGGACCGCATCTACCTGACCCTGATCCACCAAAGCTTCGAGGCCGACACCTTCTTTCCCGAGTTCGACCCGTCCCTCTGGCGGGAGCGCGAGCGGATCGACCGCGATCCGGACGAGCGGAATCCCTATCCCTACAGTTTCGTCGTCTACGAACGGCGATAACGGGTCCTTCCCGCCTCCCGCGCCGCGGGCGCCGTCGCTGTTCGCTCGTTGAACCGGGGGCGGACCCCGGCTAAACTGGGGGGGATGATCAAGATCGCAGGGCGCCGACTGCCGCCCGAGATCCGGGAGGCGCTCGCCGCCGAGTCTCCGCCCCCGGAGGCCGTCCTTCTTGCGACGGTGGACGAAGCCAACTATCCCCATTTCGCCCTGTTGTCCTATCGGGAAATGCTGATTGTGGACGGACAACCGCACCTCTTTCTTTACGGAGACAGCCGAACAGCCGGCTTCCTGACCCGCGACCGCCGCTGCACCCTGGCGTTCGTCGGCAAACGGGGAGTCTTCTACGTCAAGGGAGACGCCTTCGAACGCCTGCGCGCCGAATCTCTCATCGCCTTCCGGATCGAGGTCCGTGAAGTCGAGCAGGACCTCCCGGGTCCCGGGGAAGAGGACGCCGCCGTGGTCTCGGGTATCGAATTCCATCAATCCGAGGCTGACCTGGCACGGCGCGAGCAACTTCGCGAACACATGCGCAGGCTGGTTCGGGCTTCGGGCGACTGAATCCGGACGCTATCGAGTTCGCAGCCGTCCCGGCGAGGCTGACCCGAAAGCCCGGCCGCTCCGAGGTGGCGGCCCTTCGGCTTGGGCGCCCCGTCGTCGATCAGTCTGTGCAGAGCCGGCGACATCCGTCATCCATCGCATCCGTGGCTCCCGGAGAGGCTTGACTTTCGCCTTCCCCCCGGTTGTGATGCATCCCCAACGGTGTGTTTCGCGGCCGTATAGTCCGCCGACACCGGAAAGGATGGACGTAGATGGATGAAAGCCGACTCTCCTTCTTCGAAACAACCCTGACGTTCTTCAACCGCGCGGCGCGCCATACTCCCCATCCGCCGGGGCTGCTGGACCAGATCAAGCACTGCAACAGCGTCTACCAGATCAACTTCCCCCTGCGCCATCCCAACGGACGCTACGAACTCATCCAGGCCTTTCGGGTGGAGCACAGCCACCACAAGCTGCCGGTCAAGGGAGGCATCCGCTACAGCGAGATGGTCAACGAGGACGAGGTCAAGGCCCTGGCCGCCCTAATGACCTACAAGTGCGCCATCGTCGACGTGCCCTTCGGGGGCGCCAAGGGCGGAGTCCGCATCGAGCCCCGGAACTACCACGAGGAGCTTCTGGAGCGGATCACCCGACGCTACACGGCCGAACTGATCAAGAAGAACTTCATCGGGCCGGGCGTCGACGTTCCCGCCCCCGACTACGGAACCGGCGCCCGGGAGATGGCCTGGATCGTCGACACGTTCGAAGCCTTCAATCCCGGGCAGATCAACGCCCAGGCCTGTGTCACCGGGAAGCCCATCCAACAGGGCGGGATCCACGGGCGGACCGAGGCGACGGGCAACGGCGTTTTCTACGGGGTCCGTCACGCCCTCTCCTTTCGCGACGACATGAAACGACTGGGTTTGTCCACGGGACTGGAAGGCAAGCGGGTGGTGATCCAAGGTTTGGGCAACGTCGGCTACCATGCGGCGCTGTACTTCCAGAAAGCGGGAGCGAGAATCGTCGCCGTCGCCGAGTATGACGGCGCGATCTGCCGTCCCGAGGGACTCGACGTCGAAAAGATCGAGGAGCACCGGCGGGAAACGGGATCCATCCTCCACTTCCCGGACGCCTCGAACCTCGATTCCAACCGGGACGCGCTGGAGTACGACTGCGACATTCTGGTACCCGCAGCCCTGGAGCGGCAGATCACCGAGGAGAACGCTCCGCGAATCAAGGCGAAAGTCGTCGCCGAGGCGGCCAACGGACCGACCACCGCCGAGGCGGAGAGAATCCTCCGTGAGAAAGGAGTGCTGATCCTCCCGGATATCTACCTGAACGCCGGAGGCGTCACCGTCTCCTACTTCGAGTGGCTCAAGAACCTGAGCCACGTCCGGTTCGGGCGCATGAGCAAGCGCTTCGAGGAGGCGTCGAAACAGGCCCTGATCGAGACCATCGAGGGAATTACGGGAAAAGAACTCTCCGACGAGGAGAGGGCTCGGGTCGTACACGGCGCCGACGAACTGGATCTGGTCAACTCGGGCCTCGAGGACACGATGATCAACGCCTATAACTCGATTCGCGACACCTATCTGGCCTCGAACGAAATCGAGGACCTCCGGGTGGCCGCCTTCGTGGTCGCCATCAACAAGATCGCCACTTCCTACGTGCAGCTCGGAGTTTTCCCGTAGGGCGAACAGGTGGTGGGTTTCGGGGTCCGGCCCCACTCAGCCCGCTAAACCTCCCCCTTCCTGAAGCGCTCGATCAAGTGATCGCAGGCGCGCACGGTGAGGGCCATCATGGTCAGAGTCGGGTTCTGACAGGCCGAACTGACGAAGCAGGCTCCGTCCGTTACGAAAAGGTTGGGGATATCGTGGGTCTGGTTGTAGGGGTTCAGGACCGAGGTCTGCGGGTCGCTTCCCATTCGGGCGGTCCCCATCTCGTGAATCGCCATCCCGGGCATGGCCAGCTGGGAGTTGAGCGTGATATTCCTCGCTCCGGCCGCCTCCAGCATCTCGGCCGCCGTCACCGCGGCGTCCTCCATGATCGCCTTCTCGTTGGGCCCATGGGTCATGTGAATGCGCAGCGCCGGAATGCCCCAGGCGTCCCTCAGGTCGGGATCGATTTCGACGAAATTGTCGTACCTGGGTAGCGACTCCCCGAAACCCGTCAGCCGAATCCGATGAACCCCGTCATGGACCGCCTTCTTGAAGCTCGCGCCGAACCCCTCCGCCTCGAAATCGAACTCGGGCAGGGCGCGTCCCTGGAAGCCGTAGCCGCGAATGAACCGGGGATGGGGTTTCTCTCCCGGAAGGTTCCGGAAGCGCACGATGTAGATCCCGGTGGGTCGATTCGGATCCGACGCCGAGAGGGGGCCTGCGGGGAGGTCCCCGAACTCGCCCGAAGCGGCCGCCCCCACAGAGTGATCCATCAGATACCTGCCCAGCAGGCCGCTGGAGTTGCCCAGACCGTCCGGATGCCCGTCTGTCGCCGAGTTGAGCAGAATCCGCGTGGATTCGAGTGCCTGAGCGCAGAGAATCACCGTTCGGGCCGACACATCGAAAGACCGGTGCGACTCGCGATGGACGTAGGTAACACCCTGGACGCGGTTGGAGTCGGCGACCAGGTTGACCCGAGCCACGACGGCGTCGGTGAACAGTTCGCAGTTGCCCGTCTCAAGGGCGTCGGCCACGGTGGTGAAGGGACTGCTGAAATAGGACAGGGTAATGCAACCCCGTTCGCAAGGGCCGCAGTAATGGCAGGCCGCGCGGCCTCGATGATCCCGCGTCAACACCGCCGCGCGGCCGATGGTCACGGTCCGCCCGAATCTTTCCCGGACCCTCTCCCTGAGGCGGACTTCCCCGCAGGTCATGGCCATGGGCGGCAGAAAGCGACTGTCGGGAAGCGCGGGATGTCCCTCCGGCGCCCCGCTGATTCCCACGTAATCCTCGACCGCGTCGTAATAAGGCTCCACGTCCCGATACGAGATCGGCCAATCCTCCCCATACCCGTCGTGAGAGGCGGCCTTGAAATCCTGTTCGCCGAGACGGTAACTCTGGCGGCCCCAGACCAGCGTTCGGCCGCCGACGATTCTCAACCTCTGCCATGTGAAGGGCTTGTCCTCGGGAGTGCTGTAGGGGTTCTCCAAGTCGTCGACGAACCAATCGTAGTTGTATTCCATACAGGCGTAACACATCTTCTGGATTGGCCGCGTTCTTACGATCTCCGGAGACATGTTGCGGTAGTCCAGCTTGTAGGCCGGCATATGCTCGGTGAACTCCCGGGGAGAGATGTTTCGGCCCGCCTCGAGCAAAGCCACCTTGAGTCCCGCCTCCGCCAGCCTCTTCGCCGCCCAGCCACCGGTCGCTCCCGAGCCGACGACGATCGCGTCATAAGTCACGCTGTGCCGATCTTGTGCCATCGCTCACACCCCCTATCGATGCCCCGCGACCGGATGCGGGCAGCCTGGAAAGTCGCCGTGCATGTGGGACTCGTCCCATCCCAACTCCCGCATTCCGACTTCGGAGCTGTAGTAGGCGCGAACGACCCACCGCTTCAAGTGTCTAAAGTGGTTGTAACCCTCGAAATCGGGACGGTTGTCGCCCCACGTGACCAGACGGTGGGGGTAGGACAGAAAAGTCAGAAACGCGGACTGGTCCCCCCGGGAAAGAAAAAGGAAAGCCTGGCCGAAGCGCGTCCTGGCCTCCCCGTCCAGATAGGCTAAGCTTTGCAGAAAGGCGCGCTGGACCTCGGACGTCTCGGCCGCCAGAAGGTGGTCGATAAACCGGTGGGCGAGGGCGGCCGCCGCGCCCGGAGTTTCGGTCGTCGGGATGACGAGGTCTCCGAAAGCGGCCAGCGTCTCGTTCTGATGCTCGCTCAGGAACCGCGGCCGCCAGTCGGGCCGGGCCAGTTCCTCGGACGCGTCGTAGTCGGGGGGAAACTCCCTTGGAGCGGTGGCCGACATCGCGCCGGCCGAAGGACCGACGACGGCGGCGCCGAGAACCGTCACCAGGGAACGACGAAAAAGCTCGCGACGTTTCATTTTCAACCTCCGGAGAATCGCCGAAGCCGGCGAATTTGCATTAAGGTTAGCCTATATGAGCCGGCCCGTCGAGCAGCCCTTTGGATTTCCCTCCACGAGGCCCCCCGAGCCTTCTCGCCAAGGGAGACCGGGGCCCGGCGGCCCTCCGCCGGCGGCGAGAACGGAAACATCGGGCTCGGTACCGAGGTCGTCCGTCAAACATCTCCGGCGGCGAACACTGAAGATCCAATCGCGGTTCGTTTTCCGTCTGCTCGGAGGTTACGCGCTCACCACCTGGGGAATTTCGAGACCCGCGGGCCTTTTGTTCGCCCCCTCCTGGCTCTGGGTGACCTTCGCCGGCCTTCTCAACGCCGGCATCCGGAGACTCAATTCGGCGGCTTCGGGATGAAGCGGGCCGGGGTTCCCCCTCTCCTCACGCACCGCCGGCGGCTTTGCTTTTCCTCTCTCGATTGGTTGAAATGGAACTCGATGATTGATGTAGCACAGTTGGATTCGAACGACCCCAAGCGTTTTCGGGTCACGATATCGGAGGGGGGCGGCCGAACCGTCCACGAGGTCACCATGTCGGATGCGAGCCACCGCGAGCTCTCCCAAGGCCGCGCCGAGCCGGATGAGGTGATTCGGGCGGCCTTCCGGTTCCTTCTCGATCGCGAGCCGAAGGAGGCCATCCTCGGCCACTTTGACGTGACCGTCATCTCGCGCTATTTCCCCTCCTTCGAACGGGATCTGCCCGGTTATCTGGGCAAGGGCTGAGCGCACGGGTCCGGTCCCGCGTCCCGGGTCAACGGTCGGCGAGTCGCGAGTTGAAAGAGACCTCCGACCCGTGAATCGAGACACATCGGGCGGGTTTGCCCAATCGCTTCCACCGGGGACGGCGTGGAAGTCGGGGTCGGGGTCGGGAACGCAAGCCACGGATCAGCACCGGATTACGCTGAGTTTGGGCGGGAGACCCAGGTACGCCGGAGTCCCACTCGGTGAAGTCCGCGCAATCCGCGGCCCTGAATTCGGATTCGGGAAACAACCGCCATCATTCGGGACGCAGGGCTTCCAGGCGCCCCACCGTGTGGTTCAGGTCGTCGAGTTGGCGGCGGACTCGCTGGAGTTCGCCCTGCATCCAGCCCAGATCCGTTGCCATTCGACCCTCAAGGGAGGCGATTCTCTCCTCGCGCTCGTCAGACCGCTCGTCGAGCGACTTCCGGTACTTGCCGAGCGCCTCGTCCAGGCGGCCGATCTCCGTCCGCAGTTCCTTCCCCGCCGTGTCAATGCGGCTCGCCAGTCCGGCGAAGGACTCCTCCATCGAACCGATCAGCTCGCGGGACTCCCGGACCGTCGCCTCGATACGGGACAGCTCCGCGTCGCGGCGGCGGCTCTCCTCGTCCAGCTTGGAGGCGAGGCGCTCCGCCGACCGCCGCACCTCGTCCAGAACCTCGCGCGT
>CAYRCA010000130.1:0-6381 GCA_964422565.1 uncultured Acidobacteriota bacterium
CCATGCCGCCGGCGGCGGGCGTGTTTTCCGCGAGGTCGGGGATTGGGGGGAGGGCCGCGGGCGGTGAGCGGCCTTGCCCACGGGCCTTCGGATTGAGGTTCGGCCATCAGGCGGGACCGGGCGAAACCGGGCACGCGCCCGATCGGGCGACGCGGAATACGCACCCCCGAAACCGAGCCGCCGCGCGCGAAACGCGACGTACAGTCTAAAAGAGCGGCGCAAATCCGAGCAGGGCGGCGATGACGGCCAAGACGATCGCCGTCACCCGCAGGATGTTCAGGCCGGACTGAACCGACTTGCCCTTGGCCAGGTTTCCGATCCAGACCGGAAACGTGCTGGCGCCGATCAAGCCCAGGGCGAAGATCACGCCGAACAGGGTGCCCCACTGCGCCTCGGGGAAATGCTGGAAGGTGACGCCGATGGTGGTGGGGAACATGGGGGCGAAGACGGCGCCCGCCAGGATGACCGCCCACCGGGCGCGACTCAAGGTCCGGGCGCGCATCATCAGGGTGATGGCCAAGGCCGCGATCAACGCGCCGGCGACCAGCACCCCGCCTCCGATCGACGTCAGTTCGATCCCCGTAACTCGGTCCTGGAGTCCAACGACGAGTCGGCCGAACAGTATGGCGACGAAAAAGAGGGAGAGCACCTTGGCTGCCTGTCCCTCGTCGGCGCCCAGTTCGGCGGCGTAGCTGGTGATCCAGACCGCCATGGAGACCTCCAGCCCGATGTAGCAGAAGAGGGTCAGAGCGGCCAGCCAGGTGATGTGGTTCGTCAGGAGGGACAACGCCACGGCCGCGCTGAAGGAGCCCGCCCCGCTTTCGGGAAACTGGCCCAGGAGCGCGAACAGCACGGCGGGAAGACAGATCAGGGAGACCAGGGAGAGGCTCGGCTTGTACCCCATGCGGGCGAAGAGGGCGGCCGTGATGATCGGGATGAGCAGCGCGCCGAGCCCGAAAAAGGTGTTGCCCAAGTTGCTGCCCGCCGCCGGATCGTCGAAAAGCATCGGGTTCAGGGTGTTGCCCGCCACGTTGACGAACTGTCCCGCGATACCCAGGACCACGCAGCCCAGCATGACCGCACCGATGGTTGAGCTCTGGCCGATCAGAAAGATGGCCAGCGCGGCCAGGAGGGCGCCGGCGATGATGATCACCCGGAAGCCGAGGGCGTCGAGCATGAGCCCGGCGAGGATGGCCATGACCACCATGGTCCACTGGAGAACGGCGACGATGCGGCCGAACTGGGCGTCGTCGGCGCCGACGCGCGGCGCCAGCTTGAGCTTGATGCTCCCCAGGAAAGCCACGACAACCCCGAAAATGAAGACACTGGAGAACCCGGCAAGCATTGCGGCGAACATGAGACCCCTCCTCCCTGACTTTCGTTAAGGACGAAAACCGGCGGGATTATAGCATGCGGTTTTGAGAATCTCTCCCCCCCTGTGCGTGCTCCACCACAACCGGGGGTGACGGTCTGTCGGTTCCGAGGTTCCGAGGTTCAGGGGTTCAGCGGTTCAGACAAGAGATTCGGATACGACTTAAGGGATCCGCGTCATTGGCAAGTGGTTACCTTTCGGTATCGCCAAGTTCTGTCGTTCGGGGATGAGATGTTCCCCCGCGTCGGCTGAAGGAAAGGTCACCAAATTGTCTGCAAAGGGTTGGAGGAGCATCGATTTTCTGCGAAACCGGTTCGGTACCGCCTGCGCCGGCCTCGAACCCAGCCTATGGGGAAAGCGTGGCTAGGGACCTCCGTCAGCAAAACGCGAAACTCCGGAACCTCGGAACCGCCGAACCTCGGAACCTCGGAACCGCCGAACCTCGGAACCTCGGAACCTCGGAACTACAGTCCGAGCCAGGCGTAGCTCATCCACTCAACCGACTCCTCCTCGTAGGGGGAGACCAGTTCCCGGTTGCGCTCGGGCGCCAGGCCTTCGGGTCGCGCGTCTCTCAGGAGTTCCGGATTCCGCTCCTCGACGGCCTCGGCGATCTTCTCCAGATTGACCGCCAGGAAGGCGGCGCCCCGAGCCTCCCAGAAGCGGGCCCGAATCCACCGGTACTCGTCGAGGGAGAGATTCTCCCGGTTCAGGGCGGCGACCTGAACCTCCTTGGTCGTGACGAAAGCCCTCCTCAGGTCGGTCCAGACCGCAACGAGGTCGGTGACTCCCACCGAGCGCCGTCCGCTGTCGTACTCCTCGCCGAGTTCCTCGTATTTGCGCTTCAGTTCCTCCCGATAGGGCCCCATCCGCTCCAGGATGAAACGCTGGACCCGGACGAAACTCTCCACCTGCCCGGGCGTCAGGAGGCGGTCCGACGGGGGGGTGTAGGAGGAGCGGTTGACCACTTGGGCGTTCAGATCGCTAATTTCCCCGACTTGCGCCGTCAGATCCGCGTAATAGCCGGCTATCGGTTTGTAAAGGAAGAAGTATCCGGCGAGACCGCCGACGACGATCGCGACTCCCAGAAAGACGAGACAACCGATGAGAACTTTCTTGCCCATGGGGAAGGGTTATATCGCGAATTCGGGTGGACTCCAAGGGTGAACGCCGGTTCCCGGAGGCCCTTCGGTGGAGGGGCGATCCACCAAGGGCCACGAACGGACGCAGGTCCGGTGGACTGAATTCTCATGCCGTGCGGAGTGCACGGATGCGGTTCGTACTATACTGTTGCGTTGCAGCTTGATGACCACGCAAGTCCTGAAAGACCACCAGATCGAACGCCTTCAAGACGCCTTCCGCCGGTGGGGATATCTGGCGGCCGACCTGGATCCCCTGGGACGTCTTCTGCCCGAGCAACATCCGGAAATCCGGGAGAAGGGTCCCGAGGCCGAGCGGTTCCGCAAGTACTATTGCGGATCCATCGGGGTAGAGTTCATGCACATCCCCGATCCGGAGCGGCGCCGGTGGATTCAGGAACGGATGGAGGGCGAACCCCCGGAGGTCGAGGGCCGGCGCGTGCTGGAGCAGCTGATCCGGACCGATCTTCTCGAGCAGGTCCTCCATGCGCGATACCTGGGAAACAAGCGGTTTTCCATCAAGGGCGTGGACGCCTTGGTGCCCCTGCTGCAGGAGGTGCTGGAGGGCGCCGCCGCCCGGAAGGTAAAGCGGGTCATCCTGGCCGTGAGCCACCGGGGCCGCCTCAACCTGGTGACCCATATCGTGGGTCGGCCGGCCGCGGAGGTCTTCGCCGGTTTCGAGGACGTTGATCCCCGGAGCACGCTCGGGGGAGGGGACGTCAAGTACCACCTGGGGGCCACGGGAGAGTATGAGACGCGGGGCGGCTACCGGGTTCCGGTGCACCTGGTCTCCAACCCGAGCCACCTGGAGGCCGTGGACCCGGTCGCCCAGGGTCGGGTGAAGGCGAGACAGACCCGATTGGGATCGGGTGGGGAGGTCTATGTCCTTCCCGTTCAACTGCACGGCGACGCCGCCTTCGCTGGGCAGGGAATTCTGGCGGAGGTCCTCAATCTGGCGGAGCTTCCCGGTTTCAGTGTGGGGGGGACGCTGCACGTCATCGTCAACAACCTGATCGGCTTCACCGCCACCCCCGAGGAGCTGCACTCGTCCCGTTTCGCCTCCGACGTGGCCAAACGTCTGCCGATTCCCATTTTTCACGTCAACGGGGAGGATCCCGACGCCGTCCTGCGGGCGGGTCGGATGGCCATCGACTACCGCTATGAGTTCGGGAGCGATGTGGTCGTGGACCTGATCGGTTTCCGTCTCTACGGGCACAGTGAGGTGGACGATCCCACCATCACGCAGCCTTTGCTTTACCGGAAGATCCAGGACCGTAAGCCGCTGTGGGAGGCCTACGCCGAACGTCGGAAGGTTCCCGCCGAGGAGACCGGGGCCCGGGTCGAGGAGATCCGGGCGGAATTCGAGAGGGCCATCGAGCGAGCCAAGGGGATGACGCGTCGCCCGGTGCTGCGCGAGCTGCCCGATTACTGGTCCGACTACGTGGGGGGGCGGTACCGGCCCGAACTCGATGTGGACACCGGCCTGCCGCGGGAAGCGCTGGACGAGCTGGCGCGAAAGGTAACCCGCTACCCCGACGGCTTTCACATCCATCCGAAGGTCGAGCGGCTGTTGCAGCAGCGCCGAGAGATGGGAAAGGGCGAGAAGCCGGTCGACTTCGGCATGGCGGAGGCCCTGGCGTTCGCTTCTCTGGTGGATGCCGGCCACCTGGTCCGTCTCAGCGGCCAGGACAGCAAGCGGGGGACCTTCAACCACCGCCACAGCGCCCTGGTCGATGTGGAGACCGGCGAGGAGTACTACCCCCTCCAACACATACGGGAGGGTCAGGGGCTTTTCCAGATCTACGACTCCATGCTTTCCGAAGCGGCGGTGCTGGGCTTCGAATATGGTTTCAGCCGCGACTACCCGGACGGCCTGGTACTCTGGGAAGCCCAGTTCGGAGATTTCGCCAACGGCGCCCAAGTGATCATCGATCAGTTCATCACGGCGGCCGAAGACAAGTGGGAACTCCTGTCCGGACTGGTTCTCCTGCTGCCCCACGGTTACGAGGGACAGGGGCCCGAGCACTCTAGCGCCCGCATCGAGCGATTTCTGCAGTTGGCGGCCCGAGACAACATCCAGGTGGCGCAGCCCTCGACCGCCGCCCAGTACTTCCATCTGCTGCGGCGCCAGATGCTGCGCAAGTGGCGCAAACCCCTGATCGTCTTCACCCCCAAGAGCATGCTTCGCCACACCGCCGCCGTTTCGCCCCTCGATGAGTTCGAGCGGCCCCGGTTCCTCAACGTGCGGGGCGACGATCGGACGGAGAAGGTCGAGAGGGTTCTGCTCTGCACGGGGAAGATCGGACACGAGCTCCGGCGGGAGCGAGAGGCGAGGGAGGAATGGTCCACCGCCGTCGTTTTTCTCGAGCAGCTCTATCCCTTCCCGGAAAGCGAGCTGCGCGAGGAGCTGGCGCGGTATCCCCAGGCTGATGAGATCGTCTGGGTGCAGGAGGAGCCGGCCAACATGGGCGCCCTCTTCTTCGTGGATCCCCGGATTCGGCGTCTCGCCGGCGGAAGGGTTTTCCGTTCGGTGAAGCGCAGCGCCACCGGCACGCCGGCGACGGGCTCCGCCAAAGCCCACCAGGTGGAGCAGAAGACCCTCCTGACTCTGGCCTTCGCCCGGGTCAACTGAGTTCGCCGGCGGGAGGGGCGGTGACGTCGGTTTCGGGTGTTTTCGGCGTCGTGCCGGGATCGGCGTCCCGAACCGGCGACCAAACCTCCGCGTTCCCGCCGGGAAGGCGGCCCCGGCTCCCAATCAGGGATCGGAGTAACCGAACGCCGCCAGTTCCTCGTAGGCCCTCCATACTTTGTCCGGAATCTCCTGCTCGACTTGGAAACCTCTTCCGGGGTATTCCCTGATTCTCCGCAGATCCCCGACCATCGTCCGGATCACGAATTCTCTCGAAAGCTCGGCGGTGAAGTACCGCCGGTAGGATATTCCCGGAGAGGCGACCAGGAACTCGGCGTCCCGATCCGGCCACTGTCTCCTGAACGTGGCGTAGGCCCTCCGCTCCATGTACGGCTTGTGGACCAGAATCAGCGAGCGGGGACGGAGGTTCCGGTCGCGCAACACCGCGTGGGTCAAGGTGGCGTTTTCCCCCGTGTTCGTCGCCTTGCCCTCAAGAATCATCTTTTCCCGCGGTACACCCAGGGTGGCGGCGACATCCGAGAAGACCTCGGCCTCGGGCTTGTCGAACCTGTCTCTGGAGATGCGGCCGACCCCCCCCGAGATCACCAGGTAGTCGCCGAGACCGTCCAGAAACAGGCTCGCCCCGCATTCCGCCACGCGGGTATCCGTGCTTCCCAGCACGAGGATACAGTCACATTTCCGAAGACGATGGCCGAGGCGAAGGTAGTTCCAGACGACTTCGGCCAGGTTGTCGATCCGTTGGCGATGATCCATGGTCCGATTCGCGGGAGCGCCGGCCCACCCGAAAACGGCGTTGGCCGGGAAATCAGTAGCGGCCTCTCCCCAATTGTTCGTATGAAGCCTCCAGGCTGGACCCGGAAAGGATGCGCGAGAAGGCGGAACGCCCTACGGCGCAGCATCCCGGGGCCACAGCTCCGGCGCGCCTTTCAGCTCGACAGCGCCGAAGTGGCGCTCGTCCAGCGTGGCGATGGCCCCGGCGCCCACTCGTTCGGCCACCGCCATCACCGCGGCATCGACCAGACCGAGGCCGAGATCGGCGTAGCGTTCGTCTAACTCGCGCGCACGCGAAAGGTCGGACGACGTTCCCCATTCGACGAGGAAGGCCGAGGATGCGAGGTCACGGAGAAAGAGCCGTCCGGCGGTCGCGTCGACGCGCGCCCGCAACAGGTAGTCCACCTCCGGCAGAATCGCCCAGGGGAGGAGCCAGGCGGCCGGATCCGAAA
>CAYRCA010000130.1:6391-9759 GCA_964422565.1 uncultured Acidobacteriota bacterium
GGTCGTCGGCGTCGATTAGAGCGAGCACCGCCCCCGTGTCGGCGACGATCACCTCCGCTCCCCCATGCCGTCGAGAAACTCCTCCGCCCTTTCGGCGAGATCCGAACGCCCGCTCCGGCCGGCGCCGAGACTGGAGGGGCGCGGGGCAGCCGCGTGGCGGCGGACGTATTCCGAGACCGCCTCGCGGATAAGCTCGGCCGTGGGGCGGTTGGACGCCTCCGCAAGAACTCTGAGCCTGCGATGATCGACCGCATTCAGGTAGACGGTGGTCTTTTCGCGGGACATATGGCAACCATATATGGATATTCTTCGGGAGTCAAGTGAGTGAGAGCGGGGGCGGCGGGGCGCCCGCGGACGGAAGAAAGCGGGGTTCCCGGGACTGGTGTTTTGGTGCCGTGTTTTGGGGCCGGGAACCGCATTCCAACCGCGAGTTCCCCGATTACAACGCGGATTCCGGGAAATCCCGCGGAGATTTCGGCCGAGGTCACTCTCCGCCGGCCGGTGCGCGACAGTCATTCGATGATGAAGCGGCCCTCCCGAAAGACGACGGTCGGGCCGGCGGTCGCCGTGCTGTCGGCGCCCCGGCCGAGCAGGCGAAGGGGACTGTGGAAGCCCACCTTCCAGAGATCCTCCTCCGTCAGGATTCCCAGATCCGCCAGCACGTTCATGCAATCCAGCAGACAATGGCTGGAGCCCACCAGATGTTGCTCGACGGGGTTCCACAGGCGTCCCGATTCCTCCAGGGCTACCTCTTGGTCCAGGGTGGAGTAGCGCCCGGGAGGCAACCCCGCAATGGGCGCCGAATCGCTGACCGCGACGACCCGGTCGGCGCCCCGGAGGCGCAAGACCACCCGGATCAGGGACGGGGGCACGTGGTGCCCGTCGGGAATGATCGCAATGTCGAGACGGTCTTCGGCGAGCTGATCCCAGAGTGGGTTGGGATGGCGGGGCAGGGAATTGGGCAAACCGTTTCCAAAGTGCGTGACCAGCGTCGCGCCCGCGGCGCAGGCCCGGCCGATGTCCTCGGCCGAGGCCAGATGGTGACCCAGGGCGACCCGGCATCCGGCGGACACCGCGTGCCGGATCAAGGTCTCGGCGCCGGGTAGTTCCGGCGCGAGGGTCACCAGCCGGACGTGACCCCGGGCCCAATCCCGCAGCCGGTCGAAAAAGGCGATGTCCGGAGGGCGGGTGTGTCGGGCGGAATGGGCGCCCCGGGCGCCGTCGACCGGGGAAATGAAGGGTCCCTCCAGGTGGATGCCCGGGATCATGGGAGCGAGTTCCGGGTCCTCGGCCGCCGCGGCCAACACCGGCAGGTTCGACTCGTAAACCGACTCCGCGCTGGTGACGACGGTCGGACAGAAGGCGAGGGTGCCCCTCCGGCGCAACTCCCGGGCGACCCGGCGAACCTCCTCCAGGGTCAATCCCGCGCGGGCAAAGTCCACGCCGAGGAATCCGTTGGCCTGAAGATCGACAAAACCCGGCCCTCGCATTGTTTCACTCATCGTAATCCGATCTTAACCCGATCTTAACCGGGTTTCCCTGCGCGAAGAACGGGAAATGGGGGAGGAATGACCGCTTGCGGGCCCTTCGCGGCGAAAATGATTCTACGGCGGAAACAGGATGGGCAGCAGGATCACCGAGACCAGAAACGAGACGACGGTCAGGGGGGCGCCAACCTTGACGTAGTCGACGAAGCGGTATCCTCCGGGTCCCATGACCAACAGGTGCGCGGGATGGGACACGGGGCTGGCGAAGCTGGAGGAGGCGGAGATGGCCACCGTCATCATCAGGAGATGGGGCGAGATTTGCAGCGTCTGGGAGGCGCTCAGAGCCACTGGGGCCATGAGGACCACCAGGGCCGCTGTGGGGATCACCTGGGTCCCGAGCACGGTGAAAGCGAACAGCGCGGCCACGATCCAGTGGGGTCCCAAACCCCCAAAGGCCCCGATCAGCGCCTCGGCCCCCAGCCGCGCCGCCCCCGAGTGCTCGATGGCCGCCCCTAGGGGAAGCATGCCTGCGATCAGGAAAACCACCCTCCATTCGATCGCCCGGTACGCCTCTCCCATGGTGAGGCAGCGGGCGAGGACCATCAGTCCGGCCCCGGTCAGGGCGGCGATGGCGATGGGAGTCCAGCCGAGCATGGCCGCCGCCAGGACGGCCAGCATAATCCCCGCCGCCAGGGGCGCCCTCTCCAGACGCGGCGCCTGGGCGGCCGACTCGTCCAGAACCAGGAAATCGGGATCCCGGGCGAGGGCCTCCAGATTGCGGCGTCGGCCGTAGACCAGGAGGGCGTCGCCGAAGCGGAGGGGCATATCCCGGAGCCCGGACCGATAAGGCTTTCCCTCCCGCCATATCGCGAGTACCGTGAGGCCGTAGCGATCCCGGAAGCGCATCTCCGCAAGCGTCGTTCCGGCCAGGCTCGTACGGGGCGACAGGAGGACTTCCGTGACGCCCACCTGTTGGGACTCGAGCTCGGCGAGTTGGGCGGCGGTCTGACTTGAAATCTCCAGGTCCTGCAAACCCTCCATCACCGCCAGATCGTCGCGCGAGCCCCGCAGCAGCAGCAGGTCGTCCGGGCGCACCGTCTCGTCGGGAGAGGGCATCGCCAGCAGATCGTCGCCGCGGACAATCGCCAGCACCGTCAAACCGAAGGCGTTTCCCAGCCGACTCTCGGCCAGGTTGCGGTGGGCCAGAATCGACCCGGAGGGGACGCGCACCGGAAGCAACTGTGTCTCGGTCGCGTAACGCTTCGCCACTTCCGCCGCGTCAAGGAGCCGAAGGTCCTCCACCAGACTTTCCCCCGCCAACCGCTCCAGGTTCTCCGCCTCCCCCTCCAGCAACAGGTGATCGCGGGCCTGAAGCGTCAACCTGGGCAGGTCGCTCCTCACGACCTTTCCACTCCGGGACACCGCGAGGACGTGGACCCGATGATCCTGGCGCAGGCTGCTGTCACCCAGCGTCGAACCAACCAATGGAGACGTGGCGGCCAGCCGGCCCTCCGCGATCCGAAGGCGGCGGGATATGGCCCCGGCCTCTCCCTTCGGGGATTCCACCCGCAGGTGCTCGTGGCCGTGGAGACGCTCGAGGTGGTCGGGCCGCCCGTGAAGGATCAGCGAGTCGCCGGCCCGGAGTAGTTCATCGGGCCCCGGTCCCAGCTCCAGCTTCCCTTTGCGCAGGATCGCGATAACGGTCAGGTGGAGGGCCGAGCCCAGTCGGCTCCGGGCCAGAGTGTGGCCCACCAGGGGGGAACCCGCGGAAACGAGGGTTGAGAAGAGATGTTCCTCCAGCTGGTACGACCGCTCCAGCTCCTCGCTGGCCCCGCCCACGCCCTTCGGCGCGCGGGCGGGCAAGAGGCGGCGTCCGACGAG
>CAYRCA010000131.1:0-9732 GCA_964422565.1 uncultured Acidobacteriota bacterium
CATCAATGACCGGTTGCGTGAAAGTTCGCACATAAAGGTTTCGAGCGCGCACCGGCAAAGGGGACCGGGTCGGCCGGTTGGCTTCGATCAGCACGACCGAAGCCTGGTAAGCGGCGCTTGGGCGGTATTTGGCCTGAAACGCGGTCCAGAGTCTGGAAATCTCCTCTGTCGGCATTTGCTCGAGGGTAATCTTGATCAACTCGATTTGCTCGGCGAGTCCGGATGTCGAGAGCGCGCTGAGTTCGGGCGGCAACCCGGGCCCCACCGGAGTCGGTGGCGCCAGGGCGGTCCGAATCGCGTCGCGAGGTAGGACGGAGTTCTCGTGCAGCAGTTGCATGCCGTATCCGAGGAGGATTTCCGAGTGAAATTCGCCGGCCCCATAAGCCGTCAGCAGATAGTGCAGGTTGAGCGCCAAAGGCGGATTGCTGACCCGATCTCCCCTCGAATCGCGCGACGGCAGGCCGGCATTGCGCCAGCCCTGGTTGGGTGTGACTTGATAGAGGAAGAGGTTGAGCTGGCTTTGCGCGCCCGGCGGTTCGACGTCAATTCGGTCCGGGGGCAGAGCGGTCACTGTCACTTCGGTGCCGACCATCGACGCGAGGTCATGGTCGATCACGCCGTTGTTGAGCAGGTCCTTCAATACGGCGGTGACGGAAACAATGCCCAGGGCGGTGCTCATCGAGTCCCGGCTTTGCGCTGCTTCAAGTATTCTTCCAAAGTAAGCGTCGGCTCGCGAGCAGAAGCGGGCCGAGGCGGCTTCGGGGGTGACGGCGGAACCACAGCCCGCACGTTCACTCGACCAATGGTCACTCGGATGACCGGCGGCTCAGGACTAACAACAGACCGGATCGGCTTCGTGTCCGTCCCGGTGTCGAACACTCGCGTCTGGGCAGGAATCAGTGGCGATCTCTCGATCTTCGGAGCCGGCTCGATCTTCTCGGCCCTTCCGTGGGTAGATTCCACAATGGGGAGGAGCGCATCGGTTTTCCGTTCCCACACCTGAGCTCGATCCGTTGGATTTCTGCTCTCCCCCGGTTCCTGGTTCCCTTCCCGGGTGCCCGCGGCGCGAACCGTGATCGGCTTGGGAGTGTTGTCTTCGACCCCAGAATCGACCGGATCGACCGTCAGCCCCTCGCGTCGTACGGTCGGACGCCACTTTTGTACCGCCGGCCCCTGGGGCGAGTTCTGGGACTCGGCACGATGCTCTTCCGCCTTTGTCGGCCCGTCCTCCAGACTTGGTTTCATCGCCAACGGAGCGGGACGCAACTGTGGGACGGGAACGGGTTTCCCTTCGCTCCGCCCGGCTTCAGCGAAGGAATCCGAGCACTGGGGAGGCGATGCGGGCCGGAAGGTCCGGGGCTGTGTCGTGCCGGGAGATGGCTCCCGCTTCGCCTGAGATAATTCGTTTGTCTCGGGAAAGGCGATTGTCCGTTCGAAATGAGACGGCAAACCCGCCCCCTCCGAAAGGGAGCGAGTTGGATACACCGGGCGCGCCGGCGTTGTCTCCGGTTCAAAGCACCCTGGTAGTCGCGGCTGAATGTTCTCGGGAAAGTGTCCGAGCGCTTTCGCCGCGAGGTTCATCAAGAAACCATTCACAGCGTGATTGCTTCCAGGTAGTACCGCCGACGGAGAGGGCTCAGTTCAAGGATGTCCGCTTCGCTCCAGCCGTACGCGGAGGCCAGCCGGTGCACCTCTTCCAGCCGCCTGTGCGCCCAAGCATTGAACTCTGTCCAGAAGAACGATCCTATATCGAAGGGAGCGTTCCACTGATGCTCGCACGCGGGGCAGGCGAGCGCCAATCGCACATCTGCATTGGGATCGATCTCGGCCATGCATCGCTCGAGTTCGCGAATGAGTTCCTCGGGAGCTTCCGCAACCGGCGTGTCCTCTCCTCCAAGGCGTTTCAGAGAGAGCACACACTGCTGAAGAATCAGGAGCCGGGCTTCTTCAACATTGCGGCAGCGATTGGCCGCCGCCAGGTCGAGCGTGGTGGGAAGTCGAAAGCTGATAATGTACTCGCCAAGCTGAAAGCGGCGCTCTGTTGGAGGGTTTTCCGCAGCGGAATAGTCAAAGTCGGCCCCGTTCAGCGTCAGCTCCAACCGCTCTGTACACTGCGGACAGCCGGTAACCCCCGTCATTTGAGAGCCGAAGATACCTTCGCGCAGCCGCAGGAGCCGCGCATCTCTTTCACCCACCGGCAGCGAGGCAGCGCCTGCCGGATCCAGATCCTGGTCTAACGCTGCGAGCAGGAGGATGGACCGTTGCCATGCGGGCGCCCGAGAGGCCTGATCCCAAACGTCCAACAGGCGTTTTGCAGATGGAACGGCCATTCCAGTTTAGGGCTCGGTGAAGGATGGTTCCGGCGGTTCCGTTACGGCATAATCCCGTTCCCATCCTTCATTCTCCAATTTGACGGTTTGAATTGCGACCGCGTTGGCGTTCGCATCCAATTCGGGAAACGCCTGGAATTCGGAGACCCAACACCGGAAGACGTTGTAGGCCAGAGCCAACTGGCCAGCCTCATTATAGATCTCGATGGTGATATCTTTGCGAAAGTCCTTTAGCGAAACCTCCGAACCTAGCCCCGAGCCGAAATTCCAGACTTTATTGGCCCACTTCTCGAATTCTTCGTCGTGCGTGACGCCGCGTTCGAGAGTGATGGCGTCATATTCAGTGCGTCCAGGGGACTTCCGGCTGCTGCTGGGATCGCCGCCTTCGCGATGAGTTACCACTTCGGTGGTGCGTTTGAGAATGCTGACCTTGCTTACTCCAGCGACGTACCGGCCATCCCATTTCACGCGGAACTTGAAGTTCTTGTAAGGATCGAACCGATCGGGATTAACGGCAAACTGTGCCATGACGATTTCTCCTTATGCTTCAGATTGCCCGGCGAGCTGTTGGATCTTGATGATCACGAATTCGGCAGGCTTGAGAGGGGCGAACCCTACTAGAATATTCACGATGCCCAGGTCAATATCGTTTTGTGTGGTTGTCTCGGCATCGCATTTAACAAAATAAGCGTCGTGCGGCGTGCTGCCCTGCAACGCGCCCTGCCGAAAGAGCGCATGCATGAAGGCGCCGACACTCAGCCGGATCTGCGCCCAGAGCGGCTCGTCGTTCGGTTCGAACACCACCCACTGCGTTCCTCGGTAAAGGCTTTCTTCGATGAACAGGGCCAAGCGACGGACGGGAATATACTTATACTCGTCGGCCGATTGGTCTGCGCCCCGCAGCGTTCGGGCACCCCAAACAACGCGTCCCGTAACCGGGAAGCTGCGGAGGCAATTAATCCCGAGCTGATTTAATTGTCCGTTTTCATCATCGGTGAGATCGACCTCTAGTCCCTGCACCCCGTTCAGCGTAGCGTCCAATCCAGCGGGTGCTTTCCAGACTCCGCGTTGGGCGTCTGTTCTCGCCATGATACCGGCAATAAGGCCGCACGGAGCAAAGGTGTCGATTTGCCCTTCCCTTTCCGGATCTGGTTGCCGCACACGTGGGAAGTAAAGCGCTCCATATCGCGCCCGGACTCCTGTCAGACCCAAGTCGCCAAGACCGGCTTCCGCCGCCGCCGCTGCCTGTGCTCCCGCCGCCCCCCAGTCTGCCGGGGGATCGACAATGAGCATCGCACGTCGGGTTTCACAGTAAGTCAAAGCTGTATCGTACACAGCGGTGTTCGTATCCCCGGATCGAGTAGCCGGCGGAATGCAAAGCAGATTAAACAAGCTTGCTTTCTCCAAAGCAAAGATCCCCGTTTTCTCATCCGCGTTTCCCTGATAGTCCGATGGTTGCAGGTCGCCACCATCAGATCCCCTGTCGGAGGGACTGCCCGGAGGGGAAGAAAGATCGGGGGAATGGGATCCCGGCTGTGGACGTAGCGAGGGCGGATCAGGCAGAACGCGAAGCCTCGATCCGGCCTGTGCCAGAACGCGCGGCAGATAACGCGTCGCCGTAGCGTCCATCGAGACATTCAGATACTTCTCGACTTCGATATTGTTCTCCTGGATAACCAGATTGAAGATATCCGGCAGGAAGGACGGGGGCGAGGCGGGCGGTGTTTCTGAAACATAATTGATCTGGACGCCCAAAGTATTTCCCCATTCTCCAGGATCGGAGGCCTCAAGAACTATCTCATCGCTTGGGCTTCCTTCAGTGGGCAAAGTGATTCGCGCTGAACTCGCGTCGGGACTAACCAGGCGGACGATCAACGCCTGGCTGCCTCCGTTCACAAGAAAATCCCGAACGGCGTAGCTTAAAGTGCTCTCGACCCATAACCCGCCGAATCTCCGTTCAAAATCGGCAAAACTATTGACCCGGACTGGGTCATTAATCGGTCCTCGGCGGGCGCGGCCAATAAAGGCTGTGATGGAAGTGGCGACACCGGTGATGGTCCGAACGCCGCTGGGCACCTCTTCAATATAGACGCCAGGATAAGTCGGGGTTATTGGCATGATGCTCTCCTTTTGCTGCTGGGTATTTCGTTACAGCGAGTGCTGGATACTTCGAAAGTTGGGTGACGGTGACGCCGTCACGGTCTCTTCGATGCTCCTCCTAGCAGCCCCGGCCCGCGTCGCCCCTTGTCGCCTCGCGCTCGCAAAGATTGCCGCGTCATCGGAATCAAAGCACTGTCTGAAGAGCCGCCCTGCGTGTCATTTCCCATGGGCACAGCTTCGCC
Organism: uncultured Acidobacteriota bacterium; assembly: GCA_964422565.1. Lineage (GTDB taxonomy): Bacteria > Acidobacteriota > UBA6911 > RPQK01 > JAPXNP01 > CAYRCA01. The sequence goes on from CAYRCA010000131.1 coordinate 4,673, forward strand.
CTCTCACTTACAGGAGCGCCGCCGGGAGGGTTTCTTCCGGACCTCAGAGAAGCCCTCAGAGCTCTTGAAGGAGCCTTAGTCGGATGGCGTCCATTCGTTCCGGATTCACCTGATAAGTGGCCCCCGAATGATGCCCCGGACTCTCCAAGACTAGTCCCTCCTCCACCAGTCGATCCAAGGCCAGCTTGACCCTTTCCGGCTGTTGCCGTATGCCCGACTCCAGGAGCCACCAGTGGGTAATCCCCTCGAGCGTGTCCCGGGCGCCGGGATTTTCAGCCAGATAGGCCAAGATCTCCCGGCAGACGTCCGCTACCGACCGGCCCCGAGAGTCCCTATTCATGTTCCCGATTTGCTGTTTTTCATTGTGTTGCACGGGGCGTACCAACTTGTGGTGGCGAGGTATCACTGGGTTTGTGCCCGCAGAGGTGTGTCATTCTTGTCCGACCGGAGGATGGCTGGACTCGGAAAACGGAGAGCCTTGGAGGATCACAAGGTATGACAACTCTGTCCCGACGGAAGCAGGGATTTGTCCTGGATGTCCAGGATGTCCCACACTAGACGGGAACCGGACATTCTTCCTAAAGGGATATCGGCTGCGCCTTACGGTCCGACAGGGGACTGAGAGAACTAATGGACGGAGGCTTCCGAAGAGGGGTAGAATGGATCGATGGCTGTGCCTTTGCGGCGCGTCAACGAGAAGGCTGGCTCAACGATCCGCGCCGAGTCGAATCCTCCGATACGGATCTTCAAGCCATGAGTCGAAACGAGGCTGCACAGCGCCAAAGGGTACTCGCGGACGTCCTGCTCCGCGACTCCGCGCTGCCCGAAGCCGTTGGCCGGGCGGATGAGGGCTTCGCCCGCTTGGGGTTCGAAGTGCTGCGCAAGGGATCACGAACGTTGACCTTGGGCGGTTCGGTCGGCCTTCACGAAGCGACCTTTGCGACAAGGCTCGAACTCGTGAAGCCGCCTGACGCACGCGGTCCCAGCTACTATCGAGCAAAAACCCCCCTCAGAATCCCCGCTGGCTTCGAGGCTTGGGTGGAGGCCGTCACCCTCCCCACACCGCACGAGTTCTTTTGAGGCCCGCAGTCAACTCGGGCCGTTCGTTTCGGCACCACGAAATCCGACTATCACGGACTGTGCTCACCAGGGTCGTCGCGAGGCGTCGAGGATCCGCGCGACGAAGGCCCCCCCCGGCCGGACTCGCGCAGTAGGTCGAGCAGGCCGAGGAGCGGCAACGCGGCGGACGCACTACCCGGCGTAGTAGGCTGGGTAGAAATACCGGCTAAAGAGGGGCTAAAGAAGAACCACACAGTTGCTTTGGTCGGTGTTGTTAGTGGTGTCGCTTTCATCGACCCCGTCGCCCGGGTTGGCGTTGACGGTGATTCTGAAGTCGCATGACTCGGGAGAAAAACAGCCGCGGGGAATGTCGAACGACAACAGCGTCTGCCCTCCGGCCGGGATTGCCGGAGTCGGTTTGCTCACGGGTCCGATACCAAGGAAATCCACCCTTGTCGTGGTCGGACCGGCATCGCCGGCGCCCTGGTTGCGCACAATCACCTGCAATTCGGCGCGCGACTTGCAGTAGCCTGAAGGAAAGAACGGAGGCCCCGGAGGGAATGGCGGAACCGGGATCAGGTCCGGCAGCTTTCCGTCCGGCTCTCTACCGTCGGGAGGTTCCTCGGGAAGTTCGCCCGTTTGTTCGATGACTCGCGGCGTGATCTTCTCGATGTCCAGCGTCTCGATACGACGATCTTCTTTGGCCGCGGTGTAGACGGCCACCACATCGAGCTCTGTCGGACTCACGATCTCGGCGAATCCTTTCACGAAGCAGCCGGGGGTCGTTCGCGTATGCTGGGCGATCTGCGGGCAATCGATCTCGGTCGCCTCACCGGGTCCCAGCACCGTGCTCCCCGCTCTCCAAACGGGACCCGGCCTACCCGGCAGGGCGACTGCGAACGAGGTGTTGAACCGCGCTCGGCTCGCGCTGGGGTTGCGGATGTTGATGGCGGTGAAGTACTCCCCGTGCGCGGCAACGTCATGATGGGAATTGCCGCATACGAACTTGACCGCGTATTCGTAGGCGACCTCCTTCGGCTTGCGTTTCTTCGCCCTGCAGCCGCAGTCGCCGGATTCTTCCTTTCCCGAGCGGCACAAAGCCTTTTCGACGGCGCCCGCGGCGTCAACAAACCCGGCCCCGGTTGCCAGGTCAGGCCCGGGAACCGCCGTATGTGGGCCAGGAGGCTGGTTCGCCACGGGATTGGTGTTTCCTTCAATCACGTCGCGTGCGGTAGTCATAAGGATCTGACGAACCTCAGCCGGACTCAGCCCGCCGCAGGCCTCCAACAGAAGCGCACAGACCCCCGCGATCTGCGGACACGAAGCGGACGTGCCGCTGATGCAGGCCCAGCCATCGTCCGGTTGCGTCTCATCCCCGTTGGGAAACGCTCCGCCGGCCAGCGCGGCGTCAATCTGTGAGTTCGCCTGGCCGGGAAGCATGATATAGATGCCCCGCGGGAGCAGACCCACCAGTCCGCAGACATCCGGCACTCGGCGATTCGGGAAGATGGGCGTAGTAAAGCTACTCGCGTAATCGGAAGCCCGGAGGCTTGAGTCCTCCCTCGCATAGCAACCTCCGACCGCAATCACGTGGGGTGACATGGCGGGCCAACCGATATGGCCGTTTCCCGCCGAGAAGCAGACAACAATTCCCAGCCGAACCGCCTCCGCTATGATCGCGGCCAGGGGCAACTCCTCCGGCGGAAGACTGTTGAAGGGCGGAGTCGGGAGCGACCGCCCCCAGCTACAAGAGATGATGCTCGGATTCTGGTCCACGGCGGCCTGGACCGCCGCCGCCGTATCCAGCAGTCGCGTCTTCACCGGCACCAACGTTGCCTTGGGAGCTGTCGCGAAGAAGTTGGCCGACTCCATCGTGCCGTGACCGTTGTCATCCGTAGTCGGATCAGTTCCCGCGGAATCAGGCGATAGGACAACCGGCTCGACTCGATAGCCACGGCTTGCGAAGAACGGATGCGCGAAATGACCGCTGTCGACCATGGCGATGCGTATCCCGCAGCCCGTGACGCATTTCTGATGAGCGCGGTCGGCGTTCAGGAGCATTCCGACGTCACCGGGCACGTCCAGGTGATGGTAGCCCGCGGGCGGCGGAAGCGGCGACTGCATGAACTCGTGGGGGATCGGCAGGACGGCCCCCTCCATGACGTCCGCAAGCTGTTTCGGCGGTTCGATCACCGCGCCCCGCTCATAGCTCTCGAGGATGAAATAGGTCGCCGGAGCCTCGATTCTCCATTCCTTGCTGAACTGGTTTAACGTCGCAGCCTTCAGTCGCTGATCGAAGATCTCCTCAAACCGCTTCTGTGACATCCGGGCCGTCGCCGTGATGCGGCCCGACTGCAAGACTTCAGCGCCGAGTCTCCTCAGCCGCTGCGCCAAATCGTTGACCACCGAAGGGTCGGAATGAAAGGCGTCCACATTCTCAGGCGTGATCGGCCCAGCCTCAAACAACGAACGGCCTCCGCGAGATCTCGGAGAAATTTCGACCAAGACTTGCTCGACCGTCTCGTCGGCTCTATTGGTCTTGGCGGCTCCTTTTCTCTTTCTCTGGGCAGGCATGAGCACCTCCTAATTCTCGCTGTAAAGTCTCCGGCTGGCGCAGCTTCGCCCTCTCAATTACAGGACGAGTCCCAAAGGAACTTCCGTTCGGCCTCAGGAGCGCTCAGGAACCTTCACACAGATTGACTCGGATGGCGCCCCGGCATTCCCGATTGAGAACTCCTTCAACCTTCAGGGATGTTTCCGATGCATAACGCACAGGGCGTGCCAGTTTGGTCGTAGCGAGTATCACTGGGTTTTCGCTCCTGAGGGTGTGCCATTCCTGTCCCACCCAAGGGTCGCCAAAACGCGGAAAACGCCGGAGCCTCGGGAGATTAGGGGGTATGACAATCTCGTCCCAGGGGAAGCAGAGGTTTGTCCTGGATGCGCGCCCACTCCCAACCGACTACCGACAGCCGCGGAAGGGACCTCCTTGAGCGATTCCCTGCAAATGCCGGGGCTTTCCGGAGGGCCGGGGAACGGTAGCCGGGGCCTTCCCTACGTCGTCCTCAATAAACCTTGGTCCGGCCTGAATCGGGCAACGTCGATATCGTACTTGCGAACTAATTCCCAGAAGGCCCGCCGGTTCTTTTTGGCGGCCCGGGCGGCTTGGCTGATATTCCCCGAGTAGGCGAGAAGAAGGCTATTGATGTAGCTCTGCTCGAACTGTGAGACAAGTCTGGCCTTTGCCTCCTGAAACGATTCTTCGCCTTCGCGTCGACTCGAATGGGGCAGGATCAGATCGCTTCCCCGGAGCAGAGCTTCGTCGGAGAACAATACCGCGCGCTCGACGACATTCTCCAACTCTCGAACGTTGCCGGGCCATGAATACTGAAGCAGTATTCTGAGGGCATCAGCCGAGAAATCGGTGATCCGCTTGTCGAACTCATCCCTGTACTTGGCGAGAAAGTAACGCGCCAGGAGGGGAACATCTTCCGGCCGCTCACGGAGCGGCGGCAGTCTGAAGGACACAATGTTCAGGCGGTAGTAAAGGTCCTGGCGAAACCCCCCCTCACTTACCGCAGTCTCGAGGTCGCCGTTGCTTGAGGCAATGATTCGAACATCGGCGCGTCGGAGCTTGCCCGATCCCACCGCCCTATACTCTCTCCCCTGAAGAAACCGCAGAAGCTTGACTTGAACTCCCAATGGGAGCGAGTCGACCTCGTCCAGAAACACGGTTCCGCCATCTGCCTCCTCGACGAGACCGGACCGGGAGGCAACGGCTCCCGTAAACGCACCGCGCTCGTGGCCGAAGAGCTCCGCTTCGGCCAAGTCTACCGGAATGGCCCCACAGTTAACCGGAACAAAGGGCTTATGAGCCCGCGGACTGAGGTAATGGATCGCTCGAGAGAATAGTTCTTTACCGGTTCCCGTCTCCCCACAGATCAGAATCCCGGCATCACATTTGGCGACAAGGGGAATCTTCCTGACCTCATCCATGAAGCTGG
>CAYRCA010000132.1:0-9718 GCA_964422565.1 uncultured Acidobacteriota bacterium
AGGCGGCGCCCCGGCTCAAAAACTCCAGCCGGAAATGGTCTCCCACGCTCTGCGAAACGTCCCGAAAGCGTCCCCGGCCGTCGTTCTCGAGGATCTGGTCCTCCTGTCCGAAAAGCCGGGAGAGGTCGCTGTTGGCGATGAAGAGGTCCAGGCTTCCGTTGTTGTTGAAGTCGAAGAAGAACACGCCCCAGCCGACGAATTGTGCGCTGTTCAGCGCGATCCCGGCCTGCACCACGACATCGAGGAAGAATCCGTCCCCCTCGTTCCGGTAAAGGGACGAGAGCGCGTCGTCGGACACCAGCAGGTCGATGTGTCCGTCGCCGTCGTAATCGCCGAAATCGACTCCCATGCTGGCCGTCGAGTCGCCCATACCGTTGTAGCCGACACCCCGCATGAGGGCGACCTGCGAGAAACGCTTTCCTTCCTCGTTGAGGAAGAGAAAGTTTTCGGTGGCGTCGTTGGTGACGTAGATGTCGGGAAACCCGTCGCGGTCGAGGTCCACGGCGGCCACGCTCATGCCGCGTCCGAGGAAGCCGCTCAGGCCAACGCGTTCGGTCACGTCCTCAAAGGTGAGATCGCCCCGGTTTCGATACAGGCGATCGGGCTGGGCGCGATAGGCCAGCGGCCCCGGGAACCCGTCGGGAGCGTAAAAGAAGCGGTAATCGGGATCGAACTCGATGTAGCTGCTGACGTAGAGATCGAGCAGGCCGTCCCGGTCGTAGTCGAGCCAGGTCGCGGCCACTGAGGCAAGGCCTTCGTTGCCCACCCCGGCTTGGGTGCCGATGTCCTGGAACGCCCGGCCTCCAATATTGTGGTAGAGGATACTGCGCCCGAAGTTGCAGACGTAGAGATCGGGGTACCCGTCGTTGTCGAAGTCCCCCACGGCGACACCCATACTGAAGTAGCCCTCCGCCCCGACTCCGGTTTCCCGCGTGACGTCGGCGAAGGTTCCATTCCCCAGGTTGTGGTACAGCCGGTTCAGCGGCCTGCCCGCCGGTCTTGGGCCGGAGCTGAGGCCGGTGACGTACTTGCCCGTGGTCAGGTAGAGGTCGATGTAGCCGTCCCGATCGTAGTCGAGGACGGCCGCCGCTCCGCCGACGGCCTCGATCAGATTACTGAAATGCTGGTCTCCGTAGGAATGGACGAAGTCGATCCCGGCGGCCTCGGTGACGTCGGTGAAGATCACGGTCTGACCCGGCAGAGGAGAGGCTTCCGGTGGGAGTTCCCGATCCGGCCTCGAGTGCGGGGCGAGATCGCTGCCCCGGCTCTGGCAGGCCGCCCAGAGCAGGGGGAGAAGAAGGAGGAGGACAGCCGCCCGGCTTGGCTTCGGCACGGGCCTCCCGGCGGTGCTTGAGGTGTGGACGTTCCTTGGCGACTGCGTCTCGGTCCTGTGACCTCCGGCGCGCCCTCCGAACCTCTCCTCGACTCGGTCCTCGACAAACTTCGGCCTCGCGTGGTCTGACACCACACCATTATGGAATCGGCCGGGAGGAACGGCATCCGTTGAAAGCCACGATTTGCCGGCCCGACGGCTACGGGGAAAATACGGATGTCAGCGTTGGATGGAGGGTCTCCTCGCCGCCGCGGCGCCTTCTGATGGCGGCGTCGGGGCGTGAATGGCCGCAGCGATTCAACGCCGCCCGGGAGGCACCCTGACCCTGGGATTGGAGTCGCCTCCGGCGGCCTGCCGGGATTGGGCTGAGACCCCTGGCGCGGCTTGGCGGGCGCCCGATTCCGACGGCGTGGAAGACGGGCTTCCAGCCCGGCTTCCAGCCTGTGGCGGCGGGATACCAAGCCCGGGGTGGAGCGGCGCTACTCCAGGGAAAGAAGACCGTTCTCGATGGCGAATCGAACCAACTCGGCGCGGCTCTTGAGATCCAGTTTGGCGGTGAGGTTGGTTCGATGGGATTCGACGGTTCGCTCGGAGATGCACAGCTTCTCGGCAATCTCCGCATTGGTGTGGCCGTAGGCGAGAAACCGGCAGACCTCCCGCTCCCGGGGGGTCAGGAGATCGAGGCGGGCGGTCTTGCCTGCGGGCGGGGCGCCCAGCAACGAGGCCAGGACCTGTCCTCCCAGGGAGGGATCGACATACCTCTCACCCCGGTAAGCCGCCCGGATCGCCTTCAGCAGGTCGCGGCCGGTCGATTTCTTGAGCACGAAAGCCCTCACCCCCATCTGGAATAGCTCCCGCAGATAGTAGTCGTCCTCATGCATCGTAAGGACAACGACGGCCAGGTGGGGTTGATCGGCCAGGACGGCCTCGGCGACACGCGAACCGGGCAACCCGGGCATGCTCAGGTCGAGTAGTAGAACGTCGACCGGATACTCCTGGACCGCCCGCACCGTGTCGAATCCGTTCCCGGTTTCCGCCACGATCTCCAGGTCTCCCTCCTTCTCCAGCATTGCCCGGAGGCCGCTGCGGAAGAGGGTGTGATCGTCGGCGATCAGGATTCGTATGCTCATTTTCCGCCGCCATCCAGCGGGATCCGAACGCGAATCGTCGTTCCGGCGCCATGGGACGACTCAACGGCGAAGCTGCCTCCGCACAAGGTGATTCGCTCCCGCATCCCGGTCAGACCCAGTCCTCCCCCGGTGTCGGAGTTTACGCCGGCAGGATCGAAGCCACGTCCGTCGTCCTCCACTAGAAGGGTGACAGCCTCTCGTTGACGGAGCAGCACCACGCCGACCCGAGACGCGCGCGAGTGGCGCGCGACGTTGTTGAGCGCCTCCTGGGTGACCCGATAAAGGGTCACCTCCACCCAGGAGGGGAGCCGTCCCAGATCCGGGGGGGAACCGCCGTGGAAATCGATGGCGAGCGAGGTGGTCCTCCCGACTTCCTCGACGTAGCGCGACAGGGCCGCCTCCAGTCCGTAGTCGTCTAGAATCGAGGGGCGCATCTCCCAGGCCAGGCGGCGCACCTTGCCGATCAGGTCCCCGATCATCTCCTCCAGCCTGGCGCGGTCCGAGACGAGACAGGCCTCGGCGCTCCCGGGGAAGGTCGAGCAGGACGTCTGGAAGGTCAGCAGAAGGGCCGAAAGGTCCTGGCCCAGGCGGTCGTGCAGCTCGCGGGAGATGGTCTTCCGTTCCTCCTCCTGGGTTCGGACCACTCGATCCAGCAGAGATCGGCGAGTCTCCTCCTTCTCCTCGAGGTCCCGGCAGTACCGCCTCAATTCGGCCGTCATCCGATTGAAGGCCTGGGCCAGTTGTCCGATCTCGTCCGGCCCCTCCTGCTCGCGCAGATCGGGACCCTCCCCGCGGGACGTGAAACGACGGGTGGCGTTGGTCAGTCTCTTGATCCGAGTGATGACCAGTCGGTTCATCAATACCCCTAGGACCAAGAGAATCGACAACAGCGTAAGTCCCGCCCGGACGAGCATCTCGGAAAGGTTTCCCGCCAGCTTGGTCTCGATTTCCCGAGTGGGGAAATCCACCAGGAGGAGGCCGATCGTGCTCTCCGCCGGGTTGTGGCAACTGTGGCACTCGGACCGGTTGGGAACGAGAGACACGTTGCGCAGAAGGGGCCCGGTGTCCGATTCGAAGAGCGCGATCCGGTCGGTGGCGGGCTCCGTCGCATGGCATTCGCGGCAGCCGGGACCTTCGATGGAGAACACGGCGCCCAGGTCGTCACGCCGCGAAGAGAAGTGAACCAGGCCGGATCGGTCAAGGATCGCGATACGGTGGACCGATGGATCGGATCCCAGAGACTCCACTCCCCTCTGGAGCAATTCGGGATGATTGCCGAGCATGCCGAGCTCGAGGAGGCTGTTGAGCGTCACGTCGGAGATTCGGATCGCCGATGCCTCCAGTTCGTCGAGCAGCTGGCGACGATAGAATTGATAGTCCCAAACGAAGTAGATCCCGGAAAGGATTACAACGCTCAGGATCACGCCGGATGCGATCTTGAAATGGAGGCTGTCGAAGACTCTCAGGCTCACCATCGCTCATCCCGAGCGAGCCGCGGACACACCGGGAGCGAGGGCTCGCGTGTTTCCGTCGCGGGCGTCCGTCGCGGGCTTCGGGGAAGTCTCGGGCATCTTATCACGGCGAACCTCGCCCATGAATGGCGGCTCTGGGGACCTGGGGACCGACCCTTGACCCAAACGTGGTTCCTTCTATCGCCATCGCCTCTTCGGCTGAAGCAAGCGGGGCGTGTTCCCGCCAACACGCCGCCTGGCGGAAACTCCGGCTGGACGATCCAGAAACGCGGGCTATACCTCCGCCGGAACGTCCTTCCGCTTCCGACGGGGCAGCGTCGAACTCAGGCCCTCCAGGGCGAGAAAGACGCAGAGCACGAAGAGGAGGAAGGCGATAACCACCATCAAGAAATTGCCGGCGAGGAAATTGCGATGCATCAGGACGCCCAGGGCGGAAAGGGTCACCGCCAGCATGAACAGCATCGGGATCGCGGTGAAGTAGGGCCGGACTCCCATCTTCACCAGCCACACCGTGACCGCCAGCAGCGCCAAGGCACCCAGCATCTGGTTGGCGGCGCCGAACATGGGCCAGATCATCTGCCAGGTCCCGGTCAGGGCCAGGCCGGCCGCCCCCACGAGGACCACCGAGGTTGCCAGATACGTGTTGCCCAGTATCGGGATTCGGTCCTCCACCAACTCCTGGACCGAGTAGCGAGCCAGGCGTGTGGCGGAGTCCAGAGTGGTCAGGAGAAAGGCGGACGCAGTCAGGGCGGTGAAGGTCACCGCCGTCGTCTCGGCGATCCCCCAGTGTGACATGAAGAAACCCACCCCGGCGGCAAAGGCCCCGATGGGCCCGCCCATCTCGGCCAGGCGCGAAGCGAACTGAGCCTGGGTCAGGTAGGCGACCGAACCGACGGCGATGATCGCCAGAAAGCCCTCCAAGAGCATTCCCCCATACGCGATGAAGCGGCCGTGACCTTCACGGGACAATTGCTTGGCGGTGGTTCCCGAAGAGACCAGCGAGTGGAATCCGGAAATCGCGCCGCAGGCGATGGTGATGAAAAGGATGGGAAAGAGAAATCCCAACTCGGGGTTGTAGAATCCGGTAAACGCGGGGGCTTCCAGACGGGGGGCCGCCAGCAGAATGCCCACCGCCGCTCCGGCGATCATCCCGTAAAGGAGAAAGGCGTTCAGGTAGTCGCGGGGTTGAAGTAGGACCCAAACCGGCAGGACCGAAGCCACGAAGGCGTATCCCAGGAGGAGGAGCGACCAGGTAGTGGCGCTCAGCGAGAGCGGAAAAGCCATTCCGGCCCACAACGATAGAGCCATCGCCGCCCCGCCCAGCAGACTGGCCCACAACAGGCCCATGCGCAACTGGTTGACGGCCGCTCCGAAAACCACGGCCACACCCACAAAGAGAACCGAAGCCGTTGCCGCTTCAGGCACCGCAGCGAAGGTCTCCGCCACGAGGATCACGAAGACGCCCACGATCAGAGTCAGCGTCGCCAGAGTAAAGCACAAATAGAGGATCTGTCCTCGGCCCCCCACATACTCCTTGATGAGAGCTCCGATGGAGCGGGCCCGGTGACGAATGGACGCCTGGAGGGAGGAGTAGTCGTGTACCCCGCCGATGAAGATGCTTCCCACGAGAATCCAGATCACCGCGGGAAGCCAACCGAACAGAGCGGCGGCAATGGGACCGACGATGGGCCCTCCGCCGGCGATGGTGGCGAAATGATGCCCCAGGAGGACCGGTTTGCTGGCCGGAGTGTAGTCCACGCCGTCGTAGAGGGTGTGGGCCGGCGTCTCGCGATCGGGTTCGACCCTCATGAGGCGCTGCAGCAGCCGGCCATAGGTCCAGTAGGCGGTCAGAAGGATGAGCCCAGCGAGGACAAGCAAAGTAAGAAGGTTCAATGTCTTGAACTCCCCTCCGGGCCCAGCCCGCGACGGAGGATCTCGACGAAGGGGAGGGCCTTTGGATGGACGTCGATCCGCCTTTCCCCGAGATCCACCACGGCCAGATACATCTCCACCCAGCCGTGCAGACCGAACCTGAGAAACTTCAGTTTCCGGTAGTTTACGGCTTCCCGCGCCACTGTTTCAACAACGGGACGATCGGTGACCACCGTCCCCAGGCAAACCGTCGCCATGTGTTCCGGGCCGCCTTCGACGAGACGGGCCGCGCCCTGTTGCATGTCCTCCTTGAATCTCCCGAGAAAATCGAGGCTCACGGATTCCTGGGGAGCCGTCACGAAGAGCAGTTCCCGGTTTTCGACGCCCCAGATTCTGGCGGCGCGTGTCAGGAGATACTTTTCATCCCGTCTCCTGTACTCGGCCAGGAAGGCCAGGCGAGTCCCGCCTAGGCGCTCGTCCCGGTGCACGTCGTGGGAGGCCACGAGGCGGTTGGCGGTCTCCGTCAGAAAAAGCTCGACGGTTCGGCCGGGGCGGCCAGCGTGTCCGTCACTCATAAGTCAGTGGACGATCGATCGGCTTGGTTCGCCACCCTCAGGGCTCCACGCCAGCCGCGACGGCCGCGTCCCACGAGTCGCGGACGTGCCGCAGCCCGTCGCGGGCCAGTTGCTCCTCGCTTTCAAACATGGGACGCCAGATGCAGGTGGCGGCGGCGACCTCGGGCAGGGCGCGCCCGAAGGCCTCGATGGTGAGCCCTCCGTCGTAGCCAACGCTCTTGAGGGCGGGGAAAACCTTGCCCCAGGGGACGGCGCCCGCCCCCGGCGTACTCCGGTCGTTCTCCGAGATGTGCACGTGGCGGATACGTCGCCCGGCGCGCCGGATCGCGGAGGCCTGGTCCTTCTCCTCGATCTGGGCGTGAAAGGTGTCGTAGAGCAGACCCAGCCGGGGCTTGCCCACCGCGTCCACCAGGCGCGCCGCGTCCTCCACGCTGTTGAAGACGTAGGTCTCGAATCGGTTGAGGGGTTCCACCGCCAGGTCGACGCCGGCTTCTTCGGCGTAGTCGGCCGCCCGGCTCATCACCTCGACGGTCCACTGGAACTCGTCCTCCGAACGTCCGCGGCCCACGAGCCTGCCGCAAGGCGAATACATGGGTCCGGCCAGCATCCGGATTCCGCCCTCGACACAACGGTCGATGCAGCGCCGCAGGTGCTCCAGTCCCGCCCGGCGCACGGCGGGATCGGGACTGACCGGGTTGGCCCCCTCCGACATGATGGTCACGGCGGTGCGCTCCAGACCAAGGTTATCGCCTTCGGCTCCCAGTTTCTTCCAGGGGGAACAATCCGGATCGAACATGGGCAACTCGAACCCGTCGTAGCCCCATCGTTTGACCTTCTCGATCAGGGGCAGGTGGCTCTCATCGGCCGCCGCCGTCCAGAGCAGTAGGTTGATGCCGACTTTCATGCTGACTCCTTTTCCCGCCCTTTGGGTTCGGGCGCGCCTAGTCGCGGGGCACCTCGATCCACCGTCCGCCGGCGGCCGATTGCAGCACCGCTTCGCAGACCCTCTGCGTCCGCAGGGCGCCGCGAAAATCGGGTTGGGCCTTCTCTCCGCGTGCCATCGCCTCCAGAAAGTCCGCCAGTTGGTGGACGAAGGACTCGGCGTATCCGATCTGAAGGCCGGGGACCCACCACCTGTCCATGTACGGCTGGTCGCCTCCATGGTCGGTGACGTGGATCGTGCGCCAGCCCCGCACCCGCCCTTCGTCGGCGTGGTCGAACCAGGCGAGCCGATGCAGGTCGTGCAGGTCCCAGGCGATGGAGGCCCGCTCGCCGTTGATCTCGAAGGTATAGAGCGCTTTGTGGCCGCGGGCGTATCGGGTGGACTCAAAGTTGCCCAGCGAGCCGTTCTCAAACCGACAGTGGAAGATGCAGGCGTCGTCGATGCCCACCTGCTCCACCCGCCCGGTCTCGACGTGGAGGCGTTCCTTGACGAAGGTCTCGGTCAGGGCGTTGACCCACTTGATGGGTCCGTTGTGCCATTGGGCCGCGTCGACACAGTGAGCCAGCAGATCGCCGGTGACTCCGGAGCCGGCGGCGTTGACGTCCAGACGCCAGGTGGCGGCGCCCCCCTGGGGCACTTCGGCCGATATGGTCCAGTCCTGGAGAAACTGGGCGCGATAGTGAAAGATCCTGCCCAACCGTCCCTCGTCGATCAGGCGTTTCGCCAGGGTCACGGCGGGTACCCGGCGGTAGTTGAAGGAGACCAGGTTCGGCACCCCGGCCGACTCGACCGCCCGCGTCATCTCCTCGGCCTCGGCCACGTTGAGGGCGAGAGGCTTCTCGCAGAGGATGGCCTTGCCCGCCCCGGCCGCCGCCAGGGCGATCTCCCGGTGGCTGTTGTTGGGCGTGCAGATGTCGACGAGGTCGATGTCGTCGCGCCCGACCGCGCGGCGCCAGTCGGTCTCGACGTCCTCCCAGCCCCAGCGGTCGGCGAAGGCCCGCAGCTTCTCCCGGTCGCGGCCGCAGGCCAGCTTCAGGACAGGCCGGTATTCCAGGTCGAAGAAATTGCCGACCATCCGATAGGCGTTGGAATGGGTGCGCCCCATGAAGCCGTAGCCGATCACGGCGACGCGCAGTTCTTTCTTGGCCATGGATCCTTCCTCTCGGCGGTTGTCTCAGCCATGTTTCCGGTTCAGTTCGTCGACGGCCTCCTTGCAGCGCCGCGTCACTTCCCAGGCGTCGGGCCAGAAACAGAGATCGATGGTCCACCAGGGGTGCCGGACGCCGCAGTCGTTCAGCGCGGGAAGCAATGCGTCGAAGTCGAGTTCGCCATCTCCGAAGGGGGTGTGGGTGGAGGTTTCGTCGTCATGCAGGGTGCCGTCGGAATCGATCAGGTGAATGTGATTGATCTTGCCGTCGAGTTTCCGGATCAACTCCAGCGCCCCGCCCGGCAGGGTCTCCCTCGGCTCCGGCTGGCGGGCTCCGTATGTGGCCACCATGTGGGCGTGACAGGTGTCCAACTGAACTCCGAAGCTGTCGTGATCGATCGCCTCGACGATCCGAAGCACGTCGGAAGGCTTGTTGAACGCAAAGCCGGGTTCGAACTCCCAGGTCACGTAGACGCCCTTATCCGCGGCCATCCTCGAGCACTCCCGCCAGGTCTTGACCACGCGGTCGAAGGCGGTCCCGTAGTCGACTTCCGCGAAGATGGTGGGCGGCTGCACGGTGTCCACCCGGATCCCGGCGATGCCCAGGTCCACGCAGAAGTCCAGATTTTTGGCGAACTCGTCGAGGTAGGGGCGGTTGTCGTCGGTGTTGATCAGATTCTGGCTCCAGAGGTTGGCGGCGAGGCCCGAGAAGGCGAGACCATGGTCCCGCATCCCGCCGACCACCGCCTCACGCTGATCCTTGTGGGGCAGGTCGTCGGGATTGGGGTGGGGTGGGAAGCCGCCCAGCTCAACGCCGTCAAAGTTCATCTCCTTGAGATTCGCAAGCACTTCGTCCCAGGGAACCGGGTTCTTCTGGTACGGGCCGATCGTGTAGGCCCAGGAGCCGATTGAGATTCGCTTCATACTGCCCTCCTTTCCGAAGTGGATGGATTCGTTGCGGCTCACGCGTTGTTACCCCATTCCCGGCGATCCCCGGGGGTGCCCGGAATCCCGGACGGGAGGCCTGCCCGGGCGGCGTCCGGGCGAACTCCCAAGTCGACGCGGCCACTCAACGCCTCCTATGGTCGCCGACCTGGGGCGCGTCTGGGTTCACGTCGGGCCCGAAGTAGCGCAGGGTCACCAGCGGATCGACTTCGGAGAGGTTCTCGAAGGCGACGCTGTCTTGCGCCGCCCCGGCGGTGACGAACACCTCGTCCTCCGTCATCTGTCCAAAGCGGATCATGGC
>CAYRCA010000133.1:0-9696 GCA_964422565.1 uncultured Acidobacteriota bacterium
CCGCTCTCGTGGTCGCTGTGGAGAATGAAGTAGAGCCGCGAGACGTCGTCGTAGGGCTTGGAGATACCCATCATGTGGGCGAAGTTCCCGCCCATATCCAAGTCGGGGGCGGGAGGAATGATGACATCGCCGCCATACTTGATGCGGTAGATGTAAGCGGCGATTCGCGGAAGCCGAGCGAGCAAATTGAGCCCGTCCTCAAAGGTGCTGTCCCAGTAGTTCTCCTTACCGATTCCCTGCTGGTATTCCTTGACGAACAGGGACTCCCTCTGCATGGAAACGATGGCGGCCGAGAACATGGTCATGGGATGCGTGTCGCGGGGCATGGCTCTCAACGCGTCGAAGACGTACTCGGGAACCCCCTGCCGCCTCTTGAACTCCTCCGCCAACTCGACCGCCTCATCCTCGGTCGGAATCTCGCCCGTCAGGAGCAGATGAAGATGCCCCTCCACGAAAGGCATCTCGCAACCGGGGACCTTGGGCAGCTTCTCCAGGGTCTCGGGAATCGTGAAACCCCGGAATCGGATCCCCTCATCAGGATCCAGGTAGGAGATGTCGGTCACCAGACACTTGACTCCCCGCATCCCCCCTATTGCCTGAGCGACCGTCACATCGCTGATCTTGACGGAGCCATGTTCCTTGAGGAGTTTCGAGATTCTCTGACGATCCTCAACGATCCTCTCGTGAAGTCTTTCCTTCAGTTTCGACATCGCCTACTCCTTTCATTCCAATTTGGCCTGTCGCCCCGAGCATTTAATGTATCCCCGATTTGATGGAAAAAGCAATGAAAACCATGATCAGTATTGACTTTACAGGCAATAGGACCGCCTATCTTGCTCCGCCGACACATCCCGGAGTCGAGCCGCAAAGAATCGGAGAAAAGGCCGTCGGCGACGGGCGCGGCGGCGAGGAACATCGGAATCAGACGATATGCCGCTCGCAGACCTTGCGGAAATGGTGCCCGTAGATGGCCATGGTGACGGCCAGAGGGACCATGCGAGGCCGGTGACACAGGGTCCACGCGAGAAGGCGCCAATACTGGAAGCGTTCCCTGCCGATGATACCCAGCCGGACGACGGAGCGAGCGAAAGCCATCAGACACTCGACGCTCAGCGGGTTCTCGATCCGGACGGCCCGGTACTCGCGCAAGAAAGTCCTGACCCTCTGGTAGTACGGCCCCGGGGCGTAGATGTAATCCATGATCCGCCTGTACCCGTCCCTGAGAGTGTCCAGGGTCATCAGCGGAACGATATGGGTGCTGCCGTCGACGTTATCCCCCGAGAGTTGCCCGAGCAGGCGACCCTCCCGCTGCATGCGTTCGTAGAGCGGCGTACCGTGGGGGGCCTGGAGGAGGCCGACCATGGCCGTCACGATACCGCTTTTCTGAATGAAGTCGATCTGCCGCTGGAAAATCGAGGGTGGATCGCTGTCGAAGCCCACGATGAACCCGCCCTGCACCTGAAGTCCCGCCCGGTGGATGGTCCTCACCCATGTTCCCGGTTCCACACGCTCCCGTCGCTCGGGGAGGGCCGGGGTTCCGGTGCCCGTCGTCCAACACCGGGAACACCCCAGCACCCAACGCGAACTTCTGATATTGTCTTCACCCGTTTCGCAAGGAGAGTCGATGACACCTCGGTTCGCCGCCCAGATCCGCCGTTACGTCGAACAACACAGTGAGGCCTTGTTTCAATACTTGAGGAGCCTTGTCCTGGCCGAGTCGCCCTCCACCGACCCGGAAACGCAAAGGCAAATGTTCGAGCTTCTGGCCGAGCCGTTGCGGGAGCTGGGATTCCAGACACGATTCCTGCGGGGCCGCCAGAGTGGAGGCCAGCTCTACGCGCGACCTTCGCGCCGCCTCCGCGGAGCTCCCGCTCAGCTCCTCCTGGGGCACTGCGATACGGTCTGGCCGGTGGGCACGCTGGCCCGCATGCCTTTGGTCGTAGAGAACAACGTCATGCGGGGGCCGGGGGTCTACGACATGAAAGCCGGACTCGCTCAGATCGTCTTCTCCCTTCGCGCCCTCGCCGCCCTCGGATTCAAACCGGAGGTGACCCCGGTTGTCTACATCTCCACCGACGAGGAGCTCGGCAGCGAGGACTCCCGCTATCGGATCCAGCTGCTGGCCCGCCGCGTCGTCCGCGTCCTGGTTCCCGAGCCTTCCACAGGGACCGAGGGTAAGCTCAAGACCGGCAGAAAGGGGGTCGGACTGTTCACCGTCACCGTACACGGCCGCGGCGCCCATGCCGGGGTGGAGCCCGAGAAGGGAGTAAGCGCCGTCCTGGAGATGAGCCATATCGTTCAAGAGCTGCACGCAATGAGCGATCCGGGCCGGGGAGTCACGGTGACGGTCGGCGTCGTCGAAGGGGGAACGCGGTCGAACATCATTCCGGACCGGGCGCGCGCACTCGTGGATGTGCGGGTCCGGACGCTTGCGGACGGGGACGCCGTCGCCTCCCGAATCCGAGTCCTCAAACCCACGCTGGCGGGCACGCGCGTTGATGTGGAGGGGGGCCTGGACCGGCCGCCCCTGGAGAGGACGCCGCGCAACCGCGCATTGTGGGAACGGGCGAGGAAGACGGGCCGACTCCTCGGCATCGAACTGGAGGAGAGCGAGTCGGGCGGGGGCTCCGACGGCAATCTCACCAGCCCTTTCGCGGCCACCCTGGACGGCCTCGGGGGTGTGGGCGGAGGGGCCCACGCCGAGGACGAATTCATCTACCTGGACAAACTTCTCGAACGAACCGCCCTCCTGGCCCTCTTGATCGCCGCCCCGGCCGACGCACGCGACTGATCCGCACGCCCCTCGCGCCCTGCTCCGGATTTCGAGGTTTCGGGTTCCGTTTCTCGCCGCCTACAACCCGCCCACGCGGAACGCCGTCACGGCCAGTGGAAATGAATGTCCGCCACGAAACGGGCCTCGCCGGTCAGGTGGATCGGTTCTTCCGGCCGCCACTCCACGGTCTGTGTCCCGGTGGCGGTCCGAACCTTCACCGGGGACTCCACCCTGCCCTCGGCCAAAGCCGCAACCGCCGCGCCACAGCATCCGGTTCCGGAGGATAGGGTGGGACCGACACCTCTCTCCCAGATGCGAACCTCCAACCGATTCGGCCCGGCAACGCACACGAAGCTGACGTTCGTACCCTCGGGAAAGAGGGGATGTTTCGACAGACCGTTTCCGAGGGTCTGGAACGCCCGTTCGTCAGGCAAGGTCTCCAGGAAAACGACGCACTGCGGGTTGCCGACCCAGAGCGCGTGAATCGAAACCTCCCTGTCGCCCACCATCAACGGCACATTCCTGACGGTCTCGTCCGGCGGCGCGCCGGAGAACGGAACTTCGTACGCCCGGAACCGAGCCCGTCCCATTCCGGAGCGGAAAAGCCACACGGGTTCCCCGCCCCGGATCAGTTCGAACCACCGATCTCCCTCCGCAGTCCGAAGGTCGACGCGACCCGAGGCCAATCCCCGGTGCAGTAGGTAAGCGGCCGCGCAGCGCGCGCCGTTGCCCGACATCCCGGCCTCCGAACCGTCCCGGTTGAAGATTCGAAAGCCGAAGGGGGCGGCCGAAGGGATTTCCACAAAGACGCAGCCGTCGGCGCCGAGACCGAAATGAGGGTCGCAGATGGCGCGCGCCAGCCCGGAGCGACTCTCCTCCGACAACTGATCGGCGGCCACGATCAGGAAATCGTTGCCGTACGCCTGGTACTTGGAGGCGAAGATCACCGACCATCCCCTTCGAGGTACGCCCTCCGCTCCCGAAACACGGAACACGGAACGCGAAACCCCTAAAGCTTCCTCCCCCGGCCGATGACCACGTCGAGGACCTCCTGGGACACCTCCTCAATCGACTTCCCCGTGACATCGATCACCGGCCAGGCCCGATTCTGCTCGAAAACGGCGCGGGCATACTCGACCTCTCCACGGATCCGCTCCGCATCGGCATAGCTGCTTCCCTCGACGCCCAACTGCTCCAACCTCACGCGTCGGACCTCGGCCAGCCGCTCCGGATTGACCACCAGCCCCACGACCTTATGTTGATCCAGATCGAAGAGCTTGACCGGCAATTTGGAACCGACCGCGATGGGAACGTTGGCCACCCTCCAGCCCTCCTGGGCCAGGTAAATGCTCAATGGGGTCTTGGAGGTTCGGGACACGCCCACGAGAATGATGTCGGCCTCCTCCAAATCCTCTACCGACGCGCCGTCGTCGTGGCGGATCGCGAACTCGATAGCCTCCACTCGGTCGAAGTACTCGTCGTCCACTTGGTGGAGCAGCCCGGGCTTCGAGACGGGCTGCTTGTGGAAGAAGCCGGCCAGCTTGTCCACCAGAGGCCCGAAAACGTCCACGCTGTCGGCGCCCTCCGCTTCGGCAACCCGACTCATGTACTCTCGCAGGGTGCGCGACGCAAAGGTGTGTACCACCAGGGTCTGGCTGCGCGTCACCGCCCGGACGATCTCCTGGATCTGGTGTTTGTCCCTGACCTTCGCATAACGGGTGATGAGAATATCCGAGTCAAACTGCCGCGCCGCAGCTTTCAAGAGGCGATACGCGGTCTCGCCCGTTCCATCACTGACAATCAAGACATTGTAGTTACCCATTTCACAGCTCCCGATGAGACATCCTTTACGGCTTGCGCCAGCTTGCTTTCAACCGTTGACCTGATCTCCCGAAGCCGATCCTCCGACTCGGCTTCAAACCGGAGTGCCAGCATCGGCTGGGTGTTCGAGGCGCGTACCAGCCCCCAGCCGTCCCCAAACTCCACTCTGACCCCATCCAGCGTCTCCACATTCGCGTCGGCCGGCCATCCCTCCCGCAACCGGCGAACCACCTCGAATTTGTATTCCTCCGGACAATCG
Source organism: uncultured Acidobacteriota bacterium (assembly GCA_964422565.1). Lineage (GTDB taxonomy): Bacteria > Acidobacteriota > UBA6911 > RPQK01 > JAPXNP01 > CAYRCA01. Next base: position 4,854 of record CAYRCA010000133.1, read on the forward strand.
ACGCGCAATTCCGCCGTTGCGTAGACATCCGGAAGGCCCTCCAGCAGCCGGGACAGGGGACATCGCCGTTCCGCCAGAATCTCGATCAGCCGCGCACCGGCGTAGATGGCGTCGTCGAACCCGTAATAGCGGTCCATGAAACACACATGGCCGGCCAACTCTCCGGCCAACACCGCATCCTCCTCCCGCATCTTGGCTTTGATCAAGGAATGCCCCGACTTCCACATGATCGGTCTTCCCCCCAGACGCCGAACCTCATCGAAAAGCCGTCTCGAACACTTCACATCGCCGATGACCGTCGAATGGGCTCGACGGGGCAGGATCGCCCGGGAAAAGATAATCAACAGCTCGTCGGCCGGAACAAAGCGACCCGTTTCGTCGACTACCCCGATCCGATCCGAGTCCCCGTCGAAACCGATACCCAGGTCCGCCCCGCTCTCGACGACCGTCCGCGCCAAGTCCCGCAGGTAGGCCTCCACGGTCGGATCCGGATGATGGTTGGGAAAGCGACCGTCGACCTCGCAAAACAGCGGGACGACCTCACAGCCGATGCGTCGATAGATTTGAACCGCCGCCAGGGCGGCCGTCCCATTACCGCAGTCCACGACCACCCGCACCGGCGCCGCCAGGGGGGCGAATCGACCCGCCAGGTCGCCTTGATACTCCTCAAGGACGTCCACCGCCAACACGCCGCCCCCGCCCTCCCGAAACCGACCCGACTCCGCGATCCGACGGATCTTCCTTATCTCCTCGCCGTAAATCGCGTGCTCGCCCACGAGGATCTTGAGGCCGTTGTACTCCGGCGGATTGTGGCTGCCCGTAACCATCACCCCCCCGTCTCCGCGAAGGTGGCGGACCCCCCAGTAAAGCGCCGGAGTGGGGCAGACTCCGACATCCCGCACCTCGAGCCCGCATCCCACCAGTCCCGAAACCAGCCCGTCCCGAAGGCCCTCGGAACTGAGCCGGACATCCCTTCCCAGCAGGATTCGCCGACACCCCCCGTCGACCAGATACGTCCCCACCGCACGGCTCAGCACAGACACCGCAGCGGGAACCAGGTCCTCCTCCACAGTACCCCGAATATCGTACTCTCGGAAGATGTTCTTATTCACCAAAGACCTTGGAGATACACTCCGAAGCTCGGCCGTCAAGACCCCCCAGCCTCGACTTGAGAAGATCGATCGCCTCGACGGGAGTGGGATCCTCCCGGTTGAGGAGCGCCAGGTATAGGCTGGCGAAATCCCCCAGGAGCACCAGGGTCCACATCCTCTCGAGCCAACTTTCCCCCGCCGTCCAGAATTCCAGCACCGGCTCGACCCTTCCCTCCAGTAGCTCCCGGGTGATCTCGAGGCGGACCCGCACCCTCTCGTGGTCCTCCCGGTCGTCCCGCAGAAAGACCGGCACGAATCGCTTCAAAGCCTCGTCCGGATGCATCCAGCCGACGATTTCATTGTGGTTCATTTCGGGAAGCTCGTTGCAGTAGGCCAGGGTCTTGGCGTTCTCCGAGAACTGACCAGCCCAGCGGCGGGCGATCGGAAACAGTCGTCCCGCGCTTCCGTACACCACGGGAACACGCCCGAACAACTCCAGCGCCAACGATCTCGCCTGGTTGTCCCGAGCGGGATTCCCGGGGCCATAGGCCCTCAGACGGCCCCTGACCCACGGCACCAGGCTCCTCAGGTCGCCCGTTCTGTCGCTGATGAGCCCCATCCCGCTCAGGACCGACAGGAGGGCGACGAAGGACGAGGGCAAGGCGGCCCGCGGCGGCAGACCCCGAGGGAGCGTCAGGACGGGATACCCGTTCCTTCGAGCGATCCTCTCCAGCTCCCCACCCGACGTCAGACACGCAATCGTCGCCCCGGCGTCCCTCACCGCTTGCAGCGCGGCGAGGGTCTCCTCGGTGTCGCCCGAGTAACTGCTGACCAGCGCCAGGGTGTCCCGATCCGCGTAACCGGGAGCCGCGTACGCTCGAACCACCTCACAGGGAACCTTTAGATCGGCGCCTAGATAAGCCTTGACCAGGTCTCCCCCGATCGCCGAGCCTCCCAACCCCAGAACCACGATATTCCGGATTCCGGGCGCCCTTTCCAGCCGAACCGTCTGGGCGGCCTCCAGCGCAGCTTCGAACTGGTGGTCGACAGCCCCCAGAATCGACAGCATTCGGCTCCGATCCCATTTCTCCAGCTCCGCCAATCCATTGTCGAGAGACCGCTCTAACTCCACAGACCCCTTCCTCAAACCACGACCAAAACGGGGCTCCGGCTCACCGCTAAAGATAGCGGGTCAGCTTCTTCTCCCTCAGTCGCTCCACCATCCGCCCGACCTCCTCCGTCCTTTCGGCCGAACAAACCAACAGCGCATGGGGAGTGTCCACGACAACCAGATCCCGCACCCCCAGCAGCGCGATCAGCTTGTCGTCCGCTCCCAGGACCACGCAGTCCCGACTGTCCAGCACCTCGACAAGACCTTCGGCCACGAGTCCCCGCGCGTCCGCACCCCTCAAGCCTGCGACCGCCTTCCAGCCGCCCACGTCGTTCCAGTCGAACTCCCCCTCGACGACGGCGGCCCTATCGGTCCTCTCCATGACTCCGTAGTCGATGGAGGTCCGCTCGAGACTGGAGAAGATCTCGGCCGCCCGGTCCGGATCCTCCTCCCGAAACATCCGATCCAGACCATCGGACATCAGGGGCATCCACTTGCTCATCTCCTCCAACAGGCTCGACACGGACCAGACGAACATGCCGCTGTTCCAGAAGTAGTCGCCCGACTCGATAAAGGAGCGGGCGCGTTCCAGATCCGGCTTTTCAGCGAACCGAAGAACACGATACACAGGGAGTCCATAGTCGCCCGGCAGGGCTTCCCCCCGATTCAGATAGCCGAATCCCGTCGACGGGTAAGTCGGGCGAACTCCGAAGGTGACCAACCACCCCTCGCGCGCCGCCCGCTCGGCCACATACAGGGCACGGTGAAATTCCTTGACATCCTTGATGACATGATCGGCGGGCAGAACCGCCACGACGTCGTCGGGATACCGTCGCTGGATCCACCGAAACGCCAAACCCACGCAAGGCGCGGTGTTTCGCGGCGCCGGCTCGACGATGATCTGCTCCTCCTCGAACTCCGGCAGCTGCCTCCGAATCTCCGGCAGATACCGGCCACTCGTCACGACGTAGACGTCGGTGGAGTCGAGCAGTGGTTCAAGCCGGTCAACCGTCTCCCGCAACAGTGTTCGGGCGCCGGCCAGAGGCAGGAACTGTTTGGGCCGTTCCTCGGTGCTCAAAGGCCAAAACCGCGTCCCCTGTCCGCCGGCCATGATCAAGGCCTTCATTCCTCCACACCTCCGAGAAAGCGGCGAATGGCGGTCTCCACCTCTCCCATCCGCATCTGCTTAACGTTCAGTATGTAGCGCCGGGCGTAATCGGGCGGTTTCCTCGCCAGAACCGCCGTCATCGTGTCGACCAGGTAGGCGTCGGGATCGCTCTGGCGCACCATGAACCCGGTAATCGTCTTGACCAGAGCGGCGTAAAATCGCGAAAGCTCCGCCGGCGACTCGGAAAACGACCTCACCTCGGCCAAGGCCGCCTTTGCCGCCTCCTCACGGCGTTCGGCCGGGGAGTGGACCTCCAGGATGACGAGACCCGCCTGCACGAGATTTCGCTGCACCAGACGGACTTCGTATCCCAGCTTCTTCTCGCGCAACTTTCGGGTCGCCAGTCCCGACGGTCCGCCCAGCACGGCCGCGGCGACGTCCAGCATCTCGACGTAGTAGGAGTCGGCCCCGGGTCCGAGAAAGGCCAGCAACGTTCGCGTACCCGCGGGCTCGACGGAGGACGCCTCCTCGGTGCCCTCCACCCGCCTCGCCACGGCCCTCCGGTTTTCGAACCGGGGATCGCTCAGCCGATCGATGTGATCCTGCAGAAACGAGGTGCCCCGCACGTCGCCGGAAACCAGGATATAGGGATTGACTCCCTGGATGAGGACTTCCCTCCACTGTTCGAGGTCCTCGAGGCTGAAGTTGAGTCCATTCGTGCACGACTCCCGGTCACCAAAACCGTAGGGATGGCCCCCGAACACGCCGTTTCCGGCTCGCCCCAACCCGCCCTCCAGAGCGCCACATTCCATGTCCGCGGCAAGACGCGCCGCCGTTCGAGCCGCCTCCAGATCCTGCCCGGTCAATTCCGGATTCGAGCGGAGCCAACCCACGAGTTCCCGCGAAACGTGGTGAACGGCCGGCGTGAGGGTGGTAATCCGATACCCGAAGAAATCGGGCTCGTTGACCGGTCCGATCCGGACCCCATTCGCCTCCAGAGCGAGGATCTCCCGACCGCCATCCCGCCGCGCGTGGTGGTTGAGTACGGCCCGGACAAGAACACCGGTGATCCCGGCCTTGTCGGGCCGCTCCGAGATACGCCCTCCGGGAAAGAAGAATCCCAGGTGAACCAGGGGAAGGGCGTGGTGTTCCCGCAGATAGATCTCGGGACCGCGCAGGATGGAGCTTCGCCTCAGCTCGGCCGAAGAATAGTTGGGACTGAAGGCGGGCGGCCGGAACTCGTCGAAATCGTCGCCGGAGAAGGACGCCAGCAGCGCCAACTCCCCATCCACCTCGGCCGGGACCAGAATATCGAGTGTCTCGCGATAGGTCTCCGGGGTGAACGCCCGCGGCGACGTCCCCGGGGGACGCAGTTCGACCACCGACAGGTTGGCCGGGTGAAGGTACTTCCGCACCACCCTTTGTACGTCGCCGGCGGAAATGGCGGCAATCTTCTCGGGAAAGGCGTCCCGCCCCCTCAGATCCCCCCGGGCCTCCGCATCCGCCAAGGCCGAGGCCCGCGTCGACAGATTC
>CAYRCA010000134.1:0-9643 GCA_964422565.1 uncultured Acidobacteriota bacterium
CCTGGCGGGCGCCTGGCGGCGGACCGTGCGCGATCCCTTTGCGGATGACCCGCTGGCGGGTCTCGAGTTTCGCGAAATACTCGACGCGATTCCGGGCCGACAAGGGGAGCTGGTTGAGGCGTTCAAGGTCCGCTTTCTTCGCCATCATCCCGAGTACCGACTGGAAACGTCGATCGTGGTGAGCGGCTCGGCGCGGACGGCGCTCAGTCTGCTGGGATTCCACTGTGGGATTCGGGAGGTCGTCATTCCCGATCTGAGCTGGACCTACGAACACAGCTTTCCGGACGTCACCTCGGTTCCTCTGACTTCGACGTTCGAGCTCGACGTTGAGCGCGTGGTCGGCGCCGTGGAATCGAAGATGTCCCGGGACCCGGATTGGCGCGGCCGCGGTGCGGTGGTCCTTAATAATCCCCACAACGCAACGGGCCAGGTGTTCGGCGAGCGGGCGCTGCGCGCGTTGTTGCGTCGCCTGCTGGAGCGGGACGTTTTCGTCATCGACGATGTTTCGTACGAGAATGTGGCTCCCGACCGCGGCCTTTCCGGCCCGATGACATTGAGGCAACTTGCCGACGAACTGGCCCGCCTCGGCTATATTTCCGCGGAGCAGTCCAGCCGGCTGATTTCGGTCCACTCGCTGTCGAAGACGGACTGTCTTGCGGGCGCCCGTCTTGCCGTGGTCGAGATCCGGGACGAGACGCTTCGTGAACGGTTCGAGGCGGTCAACCGGACGATTGTACCGAACGTTGGAGCGATCCTCCTCGCCTACCTTTTCTACCGGAGCGACGCCCAGAGCACGAGATCCTACTGGCACATTCGCAACATGATCCTGGACGAACGGATGAGTGCCATCGAGCGGGCCGCCGCCAATCTGCCCCGCGAGCGGAATCCGTTCGGTATCGAGATTTCACGGCCCGCGGGAAGCATGTATCCCCGGATGACTGTGAACGACCTTCCGGCGGGAATCTCGCTCGACTGGATCGCCTCACGACTCGCCCGTCAAGGCGTCGGCATGATCCCGCTGTCGACCTTCGCCCACACCGAAGAGGGCTTGGAGACCGGGCGCAAGTCGTTTCGGTTGACTCTCGGCGGTGCCGACGGCGCCGATCGGCTGCTGACGAAAACCCGTCGTGTCCTGATCGACCTGAACCGGATCATCGCCGAGGAGCAAGCCCGCTACAACCGCAAGTCGCTCGCCTTGTCGGGCCGGCTGCCGCCGGAAAGGCTGGACCGGTCGGAGTTCGAGGGGCGGTGGATCGCCCTGGTCGGAGAGGTCTCCGCCTCCTTTCAGGATCTGGCGCGGCGGGAGTTGAGAGGAGCGGGGAAGTCCTCCAAGTGGAATGAGGACGCGGCGTCCCCCGCGGAGTTTTTCGCCGGTCGGCTCGGGGTCTTTCGTCTTCGTTTCGAGGACCGGCTCAAGCTTGCGGACGAGCGGCTCTCTCTCGCCTTGGACGGAAACGGACGGGAACTCGAGCAACTGTTGGAGCGGGAGTTCTCCCAAGACACCGTTTCCCGGCGACGGTCTTTCTTCCGGCGCCGGCTTTACGATCGGACCGTACATCCGACCCAGATGTACTCGATCGAGACAGAGATGCTCTGGGAGCGGGCCATGGAGTCGGTCATCGCCGGAGACGGCGCGCTTCGGGGGCTGGTTCAGCCCTTGGCTCGCGAGCTGGTGCGCGAGTTTCTCGGCCTCAACGCCGCAATCGACTCGCGGGCCGAGGGCGACGAACTGCTGCTGGATCTCGGCGCCCTGATCGCCGCCGAGGATCTCGTTCGGTTCAGAAGCGATTCGGAGTCGGAGATGTTTCTGTCCTACTGGGGGGATTGGGACGGGAGCAACCGCCCGTCCGGGCAGGGACACCATCTCGTCGCCGCGGTGCTCATGGAGAATGTCACCAGGATGGGACGGCTGCTCCAAATGTTTCAGACCGCAAGCCCCGGTCTCGACGTCGACGCCCGGTTGATCGAAGAGGTGCGGCGTCTGCCGCGGACCAACAAGCGATTCCGCGCGTTGTTGAATGAGATCAACAATCTAACCCACCAACTCGAGCGCCGCTATCGTGGTCTGCTTCCCTTCAAAGTCCGGCCCGGACTCCTGCGGACGTTGGGAATGAGGCTTCGTATCGCGCGGGATCCCGTGGTGTCCCTTTGGAGGCACAACGACCGGCTCGAGCGCACCATGCTCGATCTCCGGCGAAAGCGCAGTCGCACGCTGGAGTTCTATTTCGCTCTGAACGAATCTCTTAGGGAAAGCCTTCGGACCCGCCTGAGGGAATTCCGGAAGTGCTTCAGGGATACAGAGTTCGCGCTGGCGGCGGCGGGACACCGGGATCTTCTCCACCGGTTTGCGGTCACGCCGCGCATTCATCAGAATATGGTGACCTCCGCGGATCCCTTCGCGATCGACACGACGGTGCACAACCTGATGGAGGTTAACGAACTCGCCGGGAGGCACGGGAATCCGGGGATGATACTCGCCCTGCAAGTGAGCATGTCGTCGGAGGCGGAGGCCCTGATCGCCCTGGACCGGAAGATGAGGGCGAGACGCGAGGAGGCGCTGCGGTCCGGCCACCGCGAGATGCCGTCCATCTGGCTGGTGCCGCTGTTCGAGGATGTCGGGGTCGTGCGCAACGTCCGGGGCTATCTGGACAAGCTCTGGGACTATGCGGTCCAGAGCCGCAGACTCGGCGAGAGCGTCGGAGACCGGTTCTCGGAGATGGTGTGCGAGGTCTTCATCGCCGGCTCGGATCTCAGCCAGCAGATCGGGCAGACCGCCGGGCAAGCGGCGTTCCGGGAGGCGAAATATGACATCGTGCGTTGGCTTGCCGAGCGGGGCCTCGTCAGACAAGTACGTATCAAGATGGGCAGCGGCGAACCGATGCAGCGACAGGGCTGCTACTACGCGCCAACGTCCGGCCGACCCGCGTTCCTTCTCACCCCGGAGAACGAGAAGAGGCTCGGTCAATGCGTGGAGGCCTCCGCGAAGAGGAGCGCCAGGTACGCTACGACTCCCCTGATGGGGTTGTTCGCCGCTGGCGATCTGACGACCTTTCAGAGCAATCTGTCCGAGAAGCTGCGGCATCTGCGCGTGGAAGAGTTGGCGCAGGTTCTCCACCATGTGACCGAGGAGCAGCGATTCTCGACCAACGAATTGGGCAGGGCGTCGGAGCCCCTTACCGAAACACGACTCCAGTTTGCCCAGCGAGGGCTCCAGGAGCTCGAACGACTGACGATCGGGCCTCGGGACCAACTGTTCGACGAGTTCGTGAAGGTGTCCACCGAAAACTTCCGGCGGATTCTATACGGCGGCGAGGAAGACGTCGTCGGGATCTACCTGATCTCCTACTTCATCGCCCGGACTCTGCCTCCTCTGCGGGACAGGCCGACGGTTCGGCCCGTAGGTGGGCCGGGCGCCGGCCGCGGACAGAGGATTCTCGAACGGATCGCCGCCACCATTCCCTTCTCCCGGTACGGCAGCTCGCTCCGCGCGATCGCCCACAACCAGGCCCAAACTTTTCTGCTCGGTGTGAACCAGCTGACCACGGGTCTCTTCCGGTCGTTGAGCTCGTTCGCCGAGATGCGCTCCATCGAAGGGGAAGGGGAGGGGGGGCTTGCCGACCAGATCCTGCCCCACCTTCCGGTTTACGAGATCCTGCAGTCTTTGCGTCTTTACCAGGACCTCGAGCTGCGCTGGCTCTGGCTCATGGAGCGGGCGTTTCCCGCCGGCAACTCGGCGTTCACCGCGTTGCGAGAGGACGCGGACTCCATACGGACGGTGGTCCCGCTCTTTCAGAAGGCGCTGGTGCGCAGGCACGGCGTTCAGGTATCCGACTTCTTCGAGGGCGATCGCTTCATTCGGCGGCTTCTTCCCACCCTTAGGCCGGACCTCGCGGTATTGTTGCAGCCCGATCTGTTCAACACCCGGGTCGATGTCCTCCTGGACGGGACTGGCGGCGCGGTTCCCGAGAAGTGGCGAAGGGAGGTCGGGCGATTTCTGGAGGTTCCGGACCAGATCCGCGCCTGGCGCGAGAAGGCGTGGGGGCTACTGCGGCAGCCGGTGTATGACCGGGTGTCCGGGTTCGTCGAGCTGGCGACGGCACTGCACTCGGTCGCGCGGCGAACACCATCCGGCGAGATCCAGCCTCCGCCCGCATGGCCCGGGTCGCCGGGGGACGCACTCCCCTTTCTGCACGGTCACTCGGAGGATTCATTGCAGCAGTTCCTGGTGGCGGCGGTCGAGTACCTGTCGGCGATACCGCGGGGCACGGTGGAACTTCCCACGAACGTGGTGAGAGCCATGAAGGAGGTGAAGCGCCTAGTCCGGATCGAGGAGCAGGCCTTGCCTCCCCGGGAGCAGGAGCTGCTCCGTTTCTATCTCCTTCAGATCGCCCGGATCGCCGGGGAGAACGGCTGATTTCGCCGCGCGCCTCCACGCTCCGAAATCTTGAGCGGCCCGAGAGGCCTCGACACCCCGGAAGCGGTCCCCCTCCCTCACTCAGGGGGTCGGTGAGATGTTGTGGTTCATCCGGAAGAGGTTATTCGAGTCGTACCGCTTCTTGATCCGGACCAGCCGGTCGTAGTTGACGCCGTAGGCCGCCCGGATCCGATCCGCCTCATCCTCTCCCAGGAGATTGACGTAGACACCGCCGGTGGCGTGGGCCGCCATGTCGTCGTGAAACAGCCGGGCCCATCGTCGCGCCTCCTCGTCCATGGCGGGATCAGTCCAGCCGGGGAAAATGTGGAGGCCGTAGGCGGCGTTCCGGTGCGGAAACGCGGTCGACGTGGCTTCGATCCGGCCGATGGCCCCACCCAGGGGCTCGAGGTAGGCCACGCTCAAGGGACCCGGCGGCTGGGCGGCATGGCGCAGCAGCGTCTCGATCGCGGAGTCCGGGAGACCGTCGAGATAGTGGGCTCTTGAATACCAGCGATTGCCTTTCGGCATACCCTCGTCGAACATTCGCTGCACCGCCGTATACCGCATGGGCTGGATCGCACTGAGTACCGGCTTCCCAAAGTCCCTTAGGGCCTGAAGCGCCCTTTCGCCGTCGGCGACCGAGCCCACATGGGCCACCACCAGAGAGATCGCGGGCTTTCCGTGAAGCGGTTCCGGGAAAGCTGGGACCGGGGGTACCTTGAGAAAGAACGCATAGCACGTGATCTCATCCGGAGCCTCGGTCATGAAGTCCCGATAGAATCGCAGTACTGTCCCGGCGTCCTCGAACCGATGCAGGACCTGCCCGGCCAGTACCTCGGGACCCACGGGATGAAGGCGGAACTCGAAGGACACCACGACCCCGAAGTTACCCCCGCCCCCGCGAATCGCCCAGTAGAGATCGGGGTTTTCGCTGTCGCCCGCCCGAACGAGCTCGCCGTCCGCAGTGACCACATCGGCCGAAATCAGGTTGTCCAGGCCCAGGCCGTGCCTGCGGGCCAGGTATCCGGTTCCCCCGCCCAGACTGAATCCAGACACCCCGACCGTAGAAACGGTTCCGCCCGTCGTAGCCAGACCGAAGGCCTGCGCCTCGTGGTCGAATTCTCTCCAGGTCACACCCGGCTGTATCCGGGCCCGGCTCGCAGCTGGATCAACCCGGATCCCCTTCATGGCGGACAAGTCGAGAACCAGGCCGCCGTCGCAGATGCAGTTGCCCGCGTAGTCGTGGCCGCCGCTCCTGATGGCGAGAAGCAGGCCGGTCTCCCGGGCGAAGTTCACACCGGCCACGACATCGGCGGTTCCAGCGCAGCGGAGAATCGCTCGAGGTCGGCGGGCGAACCTCCCGTTCCAACATTTCCGCGCACTGTCGTACCCGCTCGAATCGGGTTCCAGGACCGGTCCTCGTGCACGGCTGCGAAGATCGTCGAACGGGCTCATTCTGTCTTCCTTCCAGGCTTGATGAGGAAAGCCGGCTCGTCCTACGGACACACCGAGAACGCTCGTCCGCGACCTGTGGGCGAGGGGCCTCTCCGCTTTCACAGTGATGAGAACGCTGCAGTGAGTGTACCTCGTATCGTATGTGGCTTCAATCAGTTCCGCAAGTTCCGACGCGGAGCGGGCGGCCTACCGGTTCGACGGAAAAAGCTGGTCCAGCTCTCGCATACGAGGCTGGCACGCCTCTTTAAAGTCGTGGCCAACGTTTTGGGCATCATCCTATGTCGCGAATCGACCGCGCCCGCCCAACACCCCGAAGTGCACGACCGTGCGGTAGCGCATGATCACCCCCCCGTCACGGACGTGACGGGCGAAGATCGCCTCGAGATCCTCCAGCATTGGGGCGCAATCCGGCGAATCCAGGTTCGGCGTGTAGGACGATGAGAGCAGGCGGGTTTTGAGCCCTTCCAAGTCGAGGGTTTGCGCGTTGGAGAAGCTCTCTGTTCGGAATGGGCGCGGCGCAAAGAAATCCCGCGTGATCGAAGGGTCCAACGCCCGGCGTTCGACCTTTCGATAATCGGTACCCCATCGATTCAGCAATCTCTCATAGTCGACATGGAACCCATCGATGTCCTTCAGGCGCTCGTTCCAGACGATCGCAACCGATCCGCCTTCCCGGGGGATGCGCCGGAATTCCCGACGAACTCGGTTCAGATCGAACCAGTGGAACGCCTGGGCGACGGTGACCAGGTCCACGCTCCCGGAAGGCAGACCGGTGCGCTCGGCGGTTCCGGCGACACTGTGAAAGCGACGGCTTCCGGCGAGACGGCGCTCTGCGGCTTGCCTCATGGGTGTGTTGGGCTCCACTGCGAAGACGGTGCAGCCCGTCCCCAGGAGAAGTGCGGTGAATATGCCCGTGCCGGCGCCGATGTCGGCAACGACGGAGTCCGGGCCCAGCCCGCACTCGGTCCCGAGCAGGTCGATCGTCTGCGACGGATAGCCGGGCCTGCTGCGGACATAGGCGTCGACTCTGTCGGAAAACCGTTCCGTAGACGATCGCATCGAAGCCTCCGGCGCCGTATCGGTTTCGCACACTCGGATCCGGGTGTCGTGCCCCACACTTCGATTCTACACTTCGCCCCGGAAGTCGCCGACGATACCGTGCGGAACATCTATGCCGGCGCCCACTGCAAGGCGCCCACCCGGATGGCGGGGTTCAACGAGGATCCGGAGCCGTATCTCATCCGGACCCACCACGAGGCCGATTACGGAGCGGTTCCGCAAGTGTTGTTCAGGGAGAACCAGCCCGCCACGCTTTGGCGGTTGCGGTGACGGCAGGCGGAAACCGGCTTCGGCGAAATGCGCCTGTCCAAGCCGAAAGCGTCGCTCTTCCTCGTTTGAATCAAGCCGCCGCCTTTCAGCGGTTCCTCCAATAGGGCGAGCGGCCCAATCCTTCAGTCGCTTGTGTTGATCCTCCCGTGGACCGTATCTGCGTGCCCACCATGATGTCATGGTAGTGCCATCAATGATACTCGAATCAAAGACAGCCGTTCAATTAGTTCAACCGTCACCCCGGCCTCCCCTACGATTCGTCGGCCGAGGGCCCGTAGATAGCCGGCACCGGGATGTCGTGGAGCCGGATGTAGACCGAGAGTTGTCCCCGGTGATGTATCAGGTGGTTCAGGACGAAGGATCGGACCACCGCCGCCCGGGGCATCGTGAAGTAGACCGTCTCGCCGCTCCTCAGGGTCCAGGATTGCATGAGATTGTCGTCCGGGTAGCCTCGGAGGGCCGCGACGGAGGCCCTCACGTTGGTGTCAAAACGCTCGATCAGCTCGCTCCGGGAGTTGGCGATCCAAGGCTCGTGCTTCGCGGGAAGGTCCAGTTCCTCCCGCTGCAAGACTGGTTCGGCCCACTCCAAGGACTCCACCACATGGGAGGCCAGGCGGCCCATCGTCATCGACTTCTCGTGGGGTTTCCAGTCGAATGTCTCCTCCTTGAGCCGCTCCAGCAGCTTTCGTGTTGTTTTCGCTTCCTGTTCGAGTTCCTTCGCCATTGCATCGGCCATTGTCATGATTTGATTCTCCATGGGAAGGGTTTGGCGTCGCCATTCTAATCGACCGTCGACCGTTGCGGCAAGCGGGCGGGGGGGACGGGGGGACGACAGGCATCTCTGCCTGTCGCCGTCGGGTTTGCTTCGCGCGGACCCGGGATGGCGAAGAGATTCTCCAAGCCCGGACCGACGATCCTGGCGGCGATCTCGTGTCCCGGCGATCGCAGCGCCAGGCGTTTCATCCCGGAGGGATGCCGGCCGGTCCCCAACCAGTCTCGGCGAGGTTCGCGGAGGAGGCTCGTCGCGGGAGGTCGGAATCCGGCTGGAAGCCCGTCCTCCAACCCTTCACCGGAACACGGGTCGGTGCCGCCGCCGAAGATCCAAGTGCGGTAGTCCCGTCCCGTCAAGAGCCGCCCGATGATCCGCTCGCCGCCGTCGCTTCGGCCCGCCTCCTCGTCGAGAAGAGAGGCGAGCGGGACTGAGGAAGCTCGCGGCGCGATTCAGGGTCCGGCCCGACCTCTTTGTTGACTGAGGGATGGATGCCGGTGGTGTCTCCGACGGACGCGTCGGACCTGTCGGGCCCGCGGCGGAGGGGCGTCACCCGTCCGACAGGTCCGACCGACTACCGCCGTGGTCTGCGCAGGCCATCAGTGTCCTATGGCGGCGGTTATCTGGGCCTGATGACGCTCCTCGTGGAACACCATCAACCGGAGCAGGCGGATGGCATCGTTTCGGCCCAGCAGGGGGTGCGAATGGATGAGCCGCGTAAAATCGAGGTGTCTGTGGCGCTCAAACACCTCGACCGTCCGCTCGAGCGAATCCTCGAGGTCGCGGCGCAGTTCCTCTGCCGGCCGACCCGGCCGTGGGCGAACCGACTCGGGACTCTCCGCCGGAAGGAGCGCATGCTTCATGAGAAGTTCCCGAATACCGGCGGGCGTGACCAGGTTGGCCAGAGACATGGGTAGCTCAACCAAGGGAAGGAGCATCCGGGGGAAGAAGCGCAACCGGACATCGAAGTCGGCGAATCGCCGCTGAAGGAGGGCGCGTCCCGACGCGTCGACCTTTTCGATTAGAACGGAGATCTCGCGACGGTAGAATTCCTCCACCCGAAGCACGTGGTCGACGATCTCCCCCGGCGACCAGCGACCGGGTCCCGGCGCGTGGTCGAGGTCCTCTTGGGAGAGCCCGGCCAGAAGATCGAGGGTCTCGGCACGCACCGACTTGTAGTGTGTCAGCTCGGACCGTGGCATCAGTCAGGCCCCAGGCCCCGGGGACGGTGTCCGCGGGAGCTCGGTTCAACCGCGCCACCTTCTCAGGATGAGCGCGGCGTTGTTGCCGTCGCAACTGAAACCGGTGATGAGCGCCCAGTCTCCCAGGACCGGTTGCGCCTCCCGGGAGACCAGCAGACCCCCCGGAATCGAGTCCGCGACCGCCGTCGGAGGAATCAACCCGCGCTCGAACGACGTCAGCGCGACCGCCGTTGCCAGCGCCCCCGAGGCGCCCAACGTTTCTCCCAGGGAAGCCTTGGGGCAGCACATCGGAGTGCGTCCCAATTCCGGTCCGAAGACCCGTCTCAGGGCCTCCAGTTCCATGTGGTCACCGCCCCGACTTCCGCTTGCCCCCGAGACGATGAAAGAGACCGAAGCAGGTTCGATTCCGGCGCCGTCGAGCGCCGACCGGATCGCACTGACGGCTCCTTCAGCCGAAACCGAGTAGCGGTCAAT
>CAYRCA010000135.1:0-9627 GCA_964422565.1 uncultured Acidobacteriota bacterium
CGGCCCCTTCGGCGGAGGCCGCCCCGGAGACGGCCCAGCCCCGGGGACCCATCGGGTTCGCCCGTCCCGTCGAGGAGGCCGCGGGCGATCCCGTCCGCCATCTCATGGAGGGGCTCCGGAAGGACTTCAAAGGTCTTTACAGTCAGCTCGAGCAGGCGTCGGAGATAGTCTACGTCGACGGCCGGCTCAAGATCCGCTTTCCGGCGACGGAAAGTATCCACGCCGACTCCATTGTCGACAACCGGGGACGATTGTCGGAAACCTTTGCTACCATCCTGGGCTCGAAGCCGGACATCGAAGTTCAGATCGAGGCCGAGCGGGAGGAGGCCGACCGGCCGGTCAACCCGACCGACGATCCCCGGGTTCGCGCCTTCATCGAGCGCTATCCCGGCAAGGTGGCGGTTCGCAAGACGTCGGACCCGAAATGAAAGGCGCCCCTATGGACATGAAGCAGTTGCAGAAAATGTTGAAACAGGCCCAGGGCATGCAGAAGAAGCTCGAGGAGGAGATGAACCAGCTCTCGGTCGAGGCCTCGAGCGGGGGCGGGATGGTGACGGTCGTCCTGGACGGAAAGAAGAACCTGAAGTCGATTCGGATCCGGCCCGAGGCGGTCGACCCCGAGGATGTGGAGATGCTCCAGGACTTGATCCTGGCCGCGGCCACCGAGGCGGCCCGCAGGGTGGACGAGGCCTTGAGCGCCCAACTTGGGGAGCTCGGCGGCGGGCTCTCGGGAGGGGTGTAGAAGGGGATCCCGCCGGGATCGGGCGAGGAGAAATGGAATGGCTGAAGAGAAGGACCCGATCCAGAGGCTGATCGAGGAGTTTCGGCGGCTTCCGGGGATCGGACCGAAATCGGCTCAGCGGCTGGTCTTTCACCTGCTCAAACGTCCGGACGACGAGTGCCGGTCGTTGGCCGAGTCGATCGTTCAGCTCAAGGAGAAACTGCGCCTTTGCGGTGTGTGCAACAACGTCTCCCACCTCGACCCCTGCCGGTTGTGCTCCGATGCATCGCGGGACCGGCGTCTGATCTGCGTGGTCGAAGAGCCCTTCAACGTCCTCTCCATCGAGAGGAGCGGTGGCTACCGGGGCCTTTATCACGTGCTGCACGGGGTGATCTCGCCCATCAACGGCATCGGCCCCGAGGAACTCAGAATCAGGAACCTCCTCACGCGACTTTCCGACGGGGAGGCGCAGGAGGTCATCGTGGCCACCAACCCGACCGCGGACGGGGAGGCGACGGCTCTCTATTTATCCAGACTTCTCAAGCCGTTAGGGGTTCAGATCTCACGTATCGCTCTAGGAATCCCGGTAGGGAGCGATATCGAGTATGTGGACGGCCTGACGATCTCAAGGGCGCTCTCGGGCCGCCGGGGCTACTCAGAACGGGATTCTTGACTTGGGGGTTCATCGAGTCCCGGATCCCACGCGTCGTCGGGGCCCTGGGTGTCCGGACCTTCGACCCAGACTTCTCCGTCCTCGAAGTACTCCTTCTTCCAGATGGGGACGGTGGATTTCAGGGTGTCGATGACAAACCGACAGGCTTCGAAGGCCTCCCCGCGGTGAGGCGAGGAGACGGCGACGAAAACACTGGATTCACCGATCTCCAGTCGGCCCAGACGATGGGTCACGGCGACGCCCTCCAGTTCCCAGCGTCGGCGCGCTTCCCCCACGATCTTCTCAAGCTCGCGGAGAGCCATTTCGGGGTAGGCCTCGTAATAGAGGTAAAGCACGCCGCGCCCCTGGGAGTGATTGCGGACCCGGCCGTCGAAGGTGACCAGGGCCCCGGCCCGGTCGGAGCCGACCGATTTCAGAATCTCGGGCGCGAAGATGGGATCCCGGATGAGCCTGATCACGATCAACCCCCGCTGACGGGCGGAAAGAACGCCACTTGGTCGCCGTCCGAAACGGAAGCCTCCCAGTCGGCGTAGGTCTCGTTGACCGCCACCCTCACCCGATCCCGGAAGCCGGCGAGCCGGGGATACTCCTCGGTCAGCTGGGCGAAGATCTCGCCGGGACTGGTGTCGCCCGCGGCCGGTCCGGGAAGGGAGACCACGGGCTGTCCGGCGGCGTCGCGCAGCGAGGCGAAGAGTCGGACGGTAATCATGGCCGCATTATAGCGGAGAAACGGCGCCTCTCTCTCCCCGACCGCCGAGATTGGGCGTTGTCTGCTGAGGGCGTTGGAGTTAACATGGAATCAGATGAAGCGCTTTTCGGCCGTGCTCCCTCTCGTTCTCTCCCTGGCGGTGACGCCCCTGCTGGGCCGTTCGATCCTGAAAGTCGAGGTGGACGGGGTGATCGATCCCATCACCTCGGACTTCATCGCGGATTCGGTTGTCGAGGCGGAGCGGATCGGGGCCGAGTTCCTGCTGATTCGCCTGTCTACTCCGGGCGGCCTCGGCATCTCGATGCAGGAGATCGTACAGACCATCCTGAATTCCCGGGTTCCCATCGTTTGCTACGTGGCTCCCAGGGGGACCCGCGCGGCCTCGGCCGGCTTCTTTATCCTGCTGGCGGCGGATGTGGCGGCCATGGCGCCCGGCACCAACACGGGCGCGGCCCATCCCGTCTTCCCCTTCGGGATGGAGAACGAGGTCATGCTGGAGAAGGTGCGGAACGACGCGCTGGCCAGCCTGCGCAGCATCGTTCAACAGAGAGAGCGCAACTACGAGCTGGCCGAGTTGGCGGTTCTGGAGAGTAAGTCGTATACCTCCCAGGAGGCCCTCGAGGGGAACCTGATCGATCTCATCGGCGAGAACGAGGAAGAGCTCCTCCGCAGCCTTCACGGTCTCGAAATCCGGCGCTTCGCCGGCGTGACCCAGGTCCTGAACACCGAGGGTATACCCGTCCAGCTGTGGGAGATGAGCCGCCGGCAGAAGCTTCTCTCGGCGATCGCGGACCCGAACTTCGCCCTGATTCTGGGGGTGATCGGCGTTCTGGGCCTCTATCTGGAGTTCACCCAGCCGGGACTCATCGTGCCCGGCGTGGTGGGGGGAATCTGTCTGCTGTTGGCCCTGCTGGGATTCTCGCTGCTGCCCATCAGTATGATCGGCGTGCTGCTCATTCTGCTGGCCATGGGGCTACTGGTCGCCGAGGTCAAGGTGCAGGGCTTTGGAATTCTGGGGTTTGGTGGCATCATTGCACTCGTGTTGGGGATCGTTTTTCTGATCGACAGCCCCTATCCGGAGTTGAGAATCGACTTGACGCTCGCCCTGGCGGTCGCCATTCCCTTCGCGGTGATCTTCATATTCCTGCTTCGACTGGTGATTCGCAGCCACTTGGGGCGGGTTGCGACGGGTGAGTCCGCGATGGTCGGTTTGACGGCCACGGTCCGCCGCGAGGTATCTCCCGAGGGCGGCGCCGTTTTCGTAGCCAGCGAGATCTGGAGGGCGACCTCGTCCCAGGTCATCCCGGTCGGAAGCAAAGTTCGGATCGTCAAAGCAAGGAATCTCGATCTGGTCGTCGAACCCCTGGAGGGGCGGGACGAGAAGCCCGCCTGAGACGGGCGGGCTCGAATCGATCGCAAGGGAGGAGTCAGCCATGCTTACACCGCCGTTGGTCGTCATTGCCGTCATTCTTCTGTATCTCTTTTCGGTCATCAACATCCTGCGGGAGTATGAGCGGGGGGTCATCTTCCGGCTCGGGCGCCTCCTTGCCGAACCGAAGGGGCCCGGGCTGGTGCTCGTTTTCTGGCCCATCGATCGGATGGATCGCATCAGCCTGCGGACGGTCACCATGGATGTGCCCGCCCAGGATGTGATCACGCGGGACAACGTCACCGTCAAAGTGAACGCCATCACCTATTTTCGGGTAATCGACTCCAACAAGGCCGTGGTCACCGTGGAGAACTATCTCTACGCCACATCGCAGCTGGCTCAGACCACGCTGCGATCGGTGCTCGGGGAGGTGGAGCTGGACGACCTGCTGAGTCAGAGGGAGGTGCTCAACGCCCGCTTGCAGACGATCCTCGACGAACAGACCGACGCCTGGGGGATCAAGGTGTCGATGGTCGAGATCAAGGCGGTCGACCTGCCCCAGGAGATGCAGCGAGCCATCGCGAAACAGGCGGAGGCGGAGAGAGAGCGCCGGGCCAAGGTGATTCACGCCGAGGGCGAATTCCAGGCGGCCGAGCGGTTGAAGGACGCCGCCGCCGTCCTGTCCGAGCAGCCGATCGCGTTCCAGCTGCGCTACCTGTCGACCCTCACCGAGATCGGTATCGAGCAGAACTCCACCATCGTCTTCCCGATCCCGATCGATCTGTTCTCCCCCCTGCTGAAGAAGCCCGAGGCGGACGGGAAGAAGGGGTAGGGGTGGGCGGGGTGCCGCCGAAGGCGGAGCGCCCGGACCGAGGGTATGACTCATCCGCTCGCGGAAGACACGGGGCCGGGGGACGACGACGGGCGTCCCGTCGCCAAGGGTCTCCACGACGCTCGCCCGGCAGGCGGGGAGGCACTTCTTCCGGCCGACCACACGACTGCGGGAATCAGGCTTCCGGACAACACTCCCGGAGGGGAGGGGAGGTCGGGACGGGGGCCGAGGAGAGCCGCAAGGGATTCCGGACGGCCGCTCGCATCGGGGCGCGAGTCTTGATACGCTCATGGAATAGGTGAATCTGAGATGAAACCCCGTTTTACTTCCCGCGAGGCTATTTTCCTCTATATCATCGTGTGCGCCCTCTTCGTCGGTTTCTATCTGCTGGGCCTGTCCCTCGGCCGCGCGCCGCTTCCGGCGGAGAGCCGCGTCGAGAGGGTCGGGGGAGAAGAGCGGGGGCCGGTTCGGGAGGCTCGGGACACCCGGCGTCCCACGCGGCCGGTGGAGAGCTTTGTGGAGACATCGGCGCCGCCCCCGCCGTCGACCTCCGCGGAGGAGAGGGAGGCGCTGGAGGAGGTGATCGTCGACGAACCCCCGATTCCGGAGGCCGCCGAGCCTCCGCCCGGTTCCGCCCCGGCGGCCGCGATTGAGCCGGCGGTCCCGTCGGAGGCCGAGCTTTTTACGGTCCAGGTGGCGGCGCTTTCGACGCTGCGGGAGGCGCAACAGGCTCTCATTCGTCTGGAGGCCAACAACTTCGACGCACGGATTCAGCCGCCCACCGCGGCCCTGGGTGACCGCTTCTACCGCGTCTGGGTGGGCCAGTTCCAAAGCGTCGAGGAAGCAAGGGACCTGGAGGTTCGGCTGAAGGCCGCCGGCTTTCTCACCTACGTTCGCAAGGTGGAATGAAGCGGTCACTTCTGCTGCCGGCGGCTTCGGGACTCCTGCTGTGGGCCGCCTTTCCACCGCTCGGCTTGTTTCCCGTCGCTTGGTTCGCCTTGGCGCCGTACCTCTGGTTCTGCGCGACCCGGCGACCCTGGGGCCAGATTCTCATCGGCCACGCTCTTTTCTGCGTCCCCTTCTGGGCGGGCGTCCTCTACTGGATTCCGGGGGTCCTTGAGACCTACGGCGGCCTTCCGCGGCCGGTGTCGTTGCTCGCCCTCGGACTGGTGGCGCTGCTGCTGGGCCTGGTTCAGTTGCCCGCCGCGGTCCTGATCCAGTGGGTGGGCCGCCGTTCCGTCCCGCACGGGATCCTGAGCGCCCCCGGCTTCTGGCTCCTCCTCGAGTTGGTCAGGAACATCGCGCCTTTCGGGGGCTTTCCCTGGGCGAGCCTCGGCTATACCCAGGTGCCCTTCTCCTGGGTCGTCCAGATCGCGGACTTGGGCAGTGTCTATCTGGTCTCCTTCGTCGTGGTGCTGATCAACGGTCTGATCCTCGCCACCATCCGGCTGAAGGATCCCCGATTCGGGCTGGCGGCGGCCGCGGTGCTGGCGTCGGTGTGCCTGTACGGCGCCTATCGGGTCCATCTCTGGTCCCCCGCTCCCGAGGGCGTCCTGGCCGTCGCCATCGCCCAGGCCGACATCGCCCTGATGGCCGAACAGGAGCATTACGCGACCAAGTACTTTCGAACTCTGCCCCGGCTCTTCGACCAGGCTGTGGCCGAGGGCGCCCGGTGGGTGGTCTTTCCCGAGGCCCAGAATCCCTTTCAGTACGAGCATGATTTCTATTTCCGGCAGTTCTGGGAGGATCGGGTTCGCCTTGCGGGAGTCTATCTACTATTCAACAGCACCTCGTTCGGCGAGTCGGACTACTTCAACAGCGCGCACCTGTTGGCCCCGGATGGGGCGCGCACCTACCGGTACGACAAGATGCACTTGGTCCCCTTCGGCGAGTATCTACCGTTGCGGAGCCTGTTCGGGATGACGGAGGCGCTCGTGGCGGAGGTGAGCCACTTCGCTCCGGGGGAGAGACTCGAGGTGGGGAAGGTGGACGGGATCCCCTTCGCCACCCTGATCTGTTACGAGGCGATCTTCCCCGAGATCGCCCGGGAGGGCGCGGCCAAGGGGGCGCAGATTCTGGTGAACATCACCAACGACGGGTGGTTCGGGCCAACGGCCGCCCCGGAGCAACATCTGCAGATGACAGCCGTGCGGGCGATCGAAACCCGAAAGGTTTGCCTGCGCGGGGCCAACAGCGGCTTCTCGGCCATCATCACGCCGACGGGCAGGGTACTGTATAAGACCGGACTGTTCGAGGAAGCCTTGGTGACGGCCGAGGTCGAAGCCAACTCCTATCGTTCACCTTTCGTCCGATTCGGCTTCTGGCCCTGCCATGCGGTTATAATGGTAACTCTGGCGGTGTCGGCATCCGCGTGGAGAAGGCCGAAAGGGAGAAGAACGTGAACGAGGATACCCAACTGCGATATCGGGACCTGCGGGAGAGAACGGATCACCTTTGGGGGTATCTTTGACATCCCCGGAAAACAGGCCGAACTGGCGAAGATCGAAAGCACGATTTCCAATCCGGCGTTCTGGGAGGACCCCGAGGGGAGCCGGCAAGTCCTGAAGCGCCGCCGCCAGCTTCAAAAGAGCGTGAGCCTGGCCGAGGCCTGCCGCGTTTCCCTCGAGGACGTGGGCGCTCTCATCGAACTGGGGGAGGAGGGCGAAGACGTGGGCGGCGAACTCGGGGAAGAGCTTGCCCGCTTGGAGAGGGAGATCGCCCGGACCGAGATCGAGACGCTGCTGTCGGGCGAGCACGATTTGGCCGGCGCGATCGTGACCATCCATCCGGGGGCCGGAGGAACGGAAAGCCAGGACTGGGCCGAGATGCTCCTTCGGATGTACTTGCGTTGGGCCGAGGCGCATGAATATCGGACCGAGGTAACCGATTACCAGGCGGGGGAGGAGGCGGGGGTGAAGTCGGTAACCTTCCTCGTCGAAGGTGATTTCGCCTACGGCTATCTGTCGGCTGAAATCGGGGTGCACCGTCTGGTCCGGATCTCCCCCTTCGACGCCGCCGCTCGTCGGCACACCTCGTTCGCATCGCTGTTCGTCACGCCCGAGGTCGAGGACGACGTGGAGATCGAGATCGAGGAGAAGGATCTGCGGATCGACACCTATCGGTCTTCCGGAGCCGGAGGACAGCATGTGAACGTGACGGACTCGGCCGTGCGGATCACCCATCTTCCCACGGGTATCGTGGTTCAATGTCAGAACGAGCGGTCGCAGCACCGGAATCGCGAGACGGCCATGAAGATCCTGCGGTCGAAGCTGTTCGAGTTGGAGATGCAAAGGCGGCGGGAGGAACTGCGCGAGGTGGAGGACCAGAAGGCGGACATCTCCTGGGGCAGTCAGATCAGGTCTTACGGGCTTCAGCCTTATCTGCTGGGCAAGGACCATCGCACCAAGAAGGAAAGGGGCGACGTGGACAGCGTGCTCGACGGCGACCTGGACGATTTCATCGTCACCTTTCTAAAGGAGAAGAGCCGCCGCCGGCAGCAGACGCGCCGGGCCGGTTGAGAGGTCTCGATCGAGCGGGATGGTTGATCCATGGAAGAAACCACCGAAAACGGGAACGAGATGACCGAAAAGACCGACAACCTCCGCAGGGAGGCCGAAGAGTTGAGGGCGCGGCTCCGCGACCGAAGAGGGGAGTTCGGGCGGCCGGAGTTTTCCGGCTGGGGTAAGGCGTTCTACGCTCTCGTCATTCTTGGAATTATCGCGAGTTCCTTCTTGCTGCTCTGGTTCACCGATCTCCGGCGGAATGCGGTGGGCGTGGTGGCGGAGGCGATTCTGGAATCCGCCCCGTCCGCGGACCGCGTGTTCGATCTGCCCCCTCCGCCGCCGAGAACGGAGGCGCCGCGGGTGCAGGTCTCCGGCCCGGGTTTCATCTTCACCGATTCCGGCTTCGAGGGGGTGCTCTATTCGAGTCCCTCGACGACTCCGGGAGCCGCCGCCCGGGCGGAGGCGGATGCGGAGTTCGTGCCGCCCCCGGTCACCGGAGAATCGGAGCGCGCCTTCGAGTTGCTGAAGGCTCGGGCGGAGGTGGTCGGGGACATCGTCGAGGGGCGCCGGGAAGACCTGACCTACAAGGAGTGGTCCCCCTTGAAGGACGATCCTCCGGTAGTCTGGATCGATCTGACGGCCACCCGAGTCGAGGACGGAGCGGTGGTTCATCTGGTGTGGGAGGTGAACCTGGGGAACGAGACCATCCGCCCCATGAGCCAGGCCGCCCGGGATCTTGCCCGGTAGGCGTGTGGAGATTCCGTTGGGTCGCGTTGCGGGTCGCCGAGGCCGGCAAGCCGACCGGCGGGCAAAGCGCGCCGGAGGAGTCCGGGGGGGCGCCCCGGGGCAAAGCCCGTCGCCGAGCGAACCTCCGGCGGAAGCATCTCGGCCCTCCTTTGCCGCCAAGGCTCGAATCCGGGAGCCGGCGCCGGAGCTTCAGTACTGCCTTTCGAAGTGTCGCCGGTCGGAGGGACGGCGCTCCTCCCAGCGGGGAGGACCGCCGGGGCGCGACACGAAGAGGCGGCGGATCAGAGAGATCGGCATGAGCAGCAGATAGAAGGAGAGGGTCAGGATCAGAGTGGTGTTGAACCGGCCGATCCCCCTTCCGACCCGCTGGAACCCAAGCCAGACAACCTGCAGCGCTCTTCTCACTCCTCGCTCCTGACCTGAAAAATCAAACAACCGCAACCCCGTCACCCGAAACTCGGAACCCGGAACTCGGAACTCGGAACCGGGAACTCGGAACCCGAAACCGCCGCGATTTCCGTCCCTCCGGGTGCGCCCCGCTCATGGACACTCACTCCTCTCCCGCCTCCCCTCACAATCCCGTCGGCTGCTCCTCCTTCCGCAGCAAGAAGTTGTTCAGCACCAGCAGGTCGATGCCCGTCCGCATGAAACAGCGATAGGCGTCGGCCGGAGACTCGACGATGGGCTCGCCGCGGACATTGAAGCTCGTGTTCAGGAGAACCGGACAACCCGTCAGCCCGTCGAACCTTTCGAGCAACCGGTGAAAACGGGGGTTGTCGTCCCGGGCCACCGTCTGGATGCGGGCCGATCCGTCCACGTGGGTGACGGCCGGAATGGCCTCGCGCTTCCCCTCGGCCACGGGGGCCACCAAGAGCATATAGGGACTCGGGCAGCCGAGCTCGAAGTACTCCCGGGCTCTGTCCTCCAAAACCGAGGGGGCGAACGGTCGGAAGGATTCGCGATACTTGATGCGGCGGTTCACCTCGTCCATCGTCCCGGGACGGCGCGGATCGGCGAGGATACTCCGGTTGCCCAGAGCCCGGGGGCCGAACTCCATTCGGCCCTGAAACCAT
>CAYRCA010000136.1:0-9561 GCA_964422565.1 uncultured Acidobacteriota bacterium
GGCTACGGCCTGCAAAGCGACGATCGGCCTTCCCGAACCGACGTCGCCCTGCAGCAGGCGGCTCATCGGATGGGGACGCAGCAGGTCTTCGACGATCTCCCTCAAGACTTTCTTCTGGGCCGCCGTCGGGCGAAAGGGAAGGATCTGCTTCAATCTCTCCCTGACCCGGTCGTCGACCTCGATTCGATGGGCCTTCGGTTCGACCTCGCGACGGGCGCGGATCAGCTGCAGGCCCAGCTGGAAGAGGAAGAATTCCTCAAAGATGAGCCTCTGGTGGGCGGGGGTGCGCCTTTCGGCCAGCATCCGTTCGAACCGGGCGGCCGGCACGTGGGCGGGATACTCGGGGAAATGCACGTCCCGCAGCGCCTCGTAAAGGGACGGCAGACCGAGCTTGAGCCGGATGGTGTCGGGAAGCGTGTC
Organism: uncultured Acidobacteriota bacterium; assembly: GCA_964422565.1. Classification (GTDB taxonomy): domain Bacteria; phylum Acidobacteriota; class UBA6911; order RPQK01; family JAPXNP01; genus CAYRCA01. The sequence goes on from CAYRCA010000136.1 coordinate 421, forward strand.
GGGGAGATTCGGATCGAGCTTATCGAGCAGGTTCAGAAGGACGCCGCGGATCTGTCTCCCGGTCAACTGGCCGATGCGACGATAGATGGGAACGATCCGCCCCATGTGGGTATGGGAATCGGAATCGGAGGAGACGATCTCGAACTCGGGATTCAGGATCGACACCCCGCCGAGAAAGGAGTCATACTTGGGCGTGCCCTGCAGAATGACGGTCTGGCCCCTCTTGAACACCTTTTCCAGGTAGGGCTGGTTGAAAAACTTGACGGTGATCGATCCGGTTCGGTCCCGTACCTTCACTTCGAAGATCTGGAAGGCCTTGCGGCGGGTGGCATAGGTTCCCGCCACCAGCACCTCCGCCTGAATCAGGGCGTCCCGTCCGGGCCGCACGGAGGCGATCTCGGTGAAGCTGCTCCGGTCCTCATACCGAAAGGGCAGATACCACAACAGATCCCCCGCCGTTTTCAGGCTCGCCGCCTCGAGGATTCGGGCGCGCCGGGGCCCGACACCTTTCAAGTACTGAACTGGAGAATCCGGCCGGACGTTCATCCCTGTAATGGTCACGGTGCTGCCTCCCGCAGGTCAAGCCGCTTCCTGTTGTCGGGCCGCCGGGAGGGAAGCGGCGGGAAGCCCTGCGCGGCCGGCGCCCTGTGCTATAGTGACCCTGTGACGGTTCGCCACCTTCTCGTGGGTCTATTCCTATTAACGTTGGCCTGCGGCAAATCTCTGGAGAGACAAACCCGGGACCAGGTTCGATCGCTGGCCGGGGCTGAACTCGGCTCGGACGCGGTTGAGGTGACCAACGTCCGGGAGACGGGGAATCAAGCGGTGGCGGATCTGGTCGTACGGACGGCGGTCAAGCTGAAGAAGGAGGACGGACGCTGGACCCTCGACGAGGTTCGCCTGGGCGATCGCCGATGGGAACGGGTAGAATTAATCGTCGAGGCGATCGAGGCCTTGCGACGGGCCGAGACCGAGGAACAAATGGATCGGATCTCGGCCGGAATTCGAGGCTATCGCGAGGCCCACGGGTCGATTCCGCAAGTCGAGACCTTCGAACTGCTCATCGACCGCTTGAGTCCCCGCTTTCTGGATCGGGTGATCCGGCTGGATGCTTGGCAGAGCCGGTTCAGCTATCGGGCCATCGATTCCGAGCGCTTCGAGCTGAGGTCGGCCGGGCGCGATCGGACGCTGGGCACCGACGATGATCTGGTGGTCGTCCAATGAGGGGCAGGTTTCTCTATCTTCTCGGGCTCCTGCTCCTTCTGCTCGCCATTCTTCCCTTTACCCGCTCCCGGCCGGCCTCGCTCCCCTGGCATCAGGACGCGAACCGGGCCTTTGAGACGGCGAGGAAGACGTCGAAGCCGGTGGTAACGTTCCTGTACACCGACTGGTGTACGATCTGCAAGCGGATGGATCTCACCACCTTCGCAGACGAGGGGCTGATCGCCGAGATGGCGGACCGGTACGTGTGGCTCCGCCTCAACGCCGAGACGGATGTGGAAGGCGCCGAAATGCAGCGGCGCTTCCGCGTCGCGGGCTATCCGACGACCCTGCTCCTCGACGAGGCGGGGGAGGAGATCGACCGAGTCCCGGGATATGTGCCGGCGGAGCGTTTTATCGAGGAGGTCCGATCCCGGACCGAGGGCCCCGGCTCCTTCGCCCAGGTTCGCAGAAGGGCCCTCGATGAGCCGGAAGACCCCGAGGCCCAGTACGAGCTGGCCTCCCTCTATATGGAGCGCCGCATGATGGAACAGGCCGGAAGCCGGTTCCGGAAGGCCTTCGAGCTCGATCCCGACAACCGGGACGGCCGGGCCGACGCCAGCCTCTACTACTTCGCCGAAACGCAGGCGGCGGCGAATCGTTACCCGCAGGCGATGGCCTCCCTCGAAGAGCTGCTGCAACGCTTTCCGGACAGCCGTTACGCGACGGAGGCCGAGCTGATGCGGGCGGAGATCCTGCTGCAGGAGGGAGAGGCGGAGGAGGCCAAGACCGTGCTGCGCGGGTTTCTGGAAAGCCATCCGGAACATCGCGCCGCGCCTCAGATTCGTCGGATTCTGGAGAGTTCCGGTTTCTGACGCGCGTGAGGCGAGCCGCGAGATCCGCACCCGACGCCCAGGGCGAAGACGCCTCCTCTCCGAGGTTCCCTTTGTGTGAGCCGCCTCCTCGCGAATGGAGCAAAGGGGCGCTCAGACGTGATATCCTCCATTCAACCCCTGTTGGGGATACCCAAGGCAGCCACGGCATCGAACGGATTTCGCGAAGGCCTCGTGAATGCCGGAGACACGGCCCGGGAGTTCACGACCCTGGTTCGCGGATGGGAACCACGTCAACCCAGCGCATTGGAAGGAGACCGCATCCATGGAAAGAAAGAAGGCCTCGGACTTCGACCGGGAGATTCTCAACCTCTTCGACCGTTACGTTCATGGCGGGATCAGTCGTCGCGAGTTCCTGGACGGCGCTTCACGGTTCGCCGTGGGGAGCTTGACCGCCGCGGCAATGCTGGAAGCCCTCAGCCCGAATTACGCCCATGCGCAACAGGTCAGTCCCGACGACCCGCGGCTCAAGGCCGAGTACGTCGTCTACCCGTCGCCCCAGGGACACGGAGACATTCGGGCTCTCCTGGTGCGGCCGTCCGACGCACCGGACAGGCTGCCGGGCGTCGTGGTGGTCCACGAGAATCGCGGCCTGAACCCGTACATCGAGGATGTCGCGCGGCGCCTGGGCGTCGACGGGTTTCTCGCGCTGGCGCCGGACGGCCTCACCCCCGTCGGAGGCTATCCCGGTGACGACGCCCGAGGTCGCGAGCTCCAGGCCACGCTCGACAGGGATAAACTGATGGAGGACTTCGCGGCCGCCGCGGTTTATCTCAAATCGCATCCGGAATGCTCCGGCAAAGTCGGCGTCGTCGGCTTCTGCTACGGCGGTCTTGTGTCGAACACCCTGGCGGTGCGTCTGCCCGATCTGGCGGCCGCGGTTCCCTTCTACGGAAGACAGCCGGCGGCGGAGGATGTCGGCCGGATCAGGGCTCCGCTCCTGCTTCACTTCGCGGAGCACGACGACGGCGTCAACGCCGGGTGGCCGGCGTACGAGGAAGCGCTAAAGGCCCACAACGTCACCTACACGGCCCACTTCTACGAGGGTACGAATCACGGATTTCACAACGATACGACCCCCCGTTACGACGAGGCCGCCGCGAGCCTGGCCTGGGAGCGGACCCTCGATTTCTTCCACCGGACTTTGCGGTAGGGCAGACCGCGGAACGCCCCGCCGGATTTCCGCCGTTCCGGCCCACGGGCCACTGGCGCCGACCGCCCCCCATCTGCTACTGTCTCTCGATGGAGATTCACGAGGTCAGTTTGCCGGAGCACTTGACGGGCCGGCTCTTTCTGTCGCCGATGCCGGGACAAGGCGAGAGTTTCACCGTCTCAAGGGACGCCGTCGTCTCCCATGAGATCGACAAGGTCCTCTGCCTGGCGCCGTCCGAGGAAATAGAGGAGCGGTCTCCCGAGTACCACCGCGCCATCCGAGAGAACAGTTTGCCCTGGACCCACCTCAGCCTGCCCATCCCGGTGCGGTCGAGCATTCCCAGACAGTCGGGCGACCTGTTCCTGGTGATGGGCAACGTCATGCAGGGTCTTGAACGAGGGGAACGGATCCTGATTCACTGCGGCGGGCTGGGTCGCTCCGGAACCATCGCCGCCTGTCTGCTGGTCAGCCTGGGAATCGATCAGTTGGAGGCGTCGATCCGAGTGGCCGACGCCGCCTCCGGCCCGGAGACCGACGAACAGGAGCGGCTCATCGAGTACGTCGCCAAGCTCCACGCCGCTCAGGAGGCGTGATCCAGCCCCGTTGGGCACGGACGACGCCGACCGACACGGACCGGCACGAACCGGCGCGGACACCCCCGCTCCTCGCTTCTCCCCCCGAGTTCCACCGTCCTCCCGCGTGCTATACTTTGCCGATGAATCAGGTGACCGTGGATCCGGAGAAGGTCGCCCGCGCCCGATTTCCCACTCGCTTCGGGGACTTCTCCATCTACGGCTTCGAGAACGAGGAAAGCGGGGAGCAGGCCATCGCGGTGGTCAAGGGCGTGCCTCCCCTGACCGATGTCCCCGTGGTTCGGATCCACTCCCAGTGCCTGACGGGGGACACCCTCCACTCGTTGCGCTGTGACTGCGGCGATCAACTTGAGAACGCCCTGCTCCAAATAGGCGCCTCCGATTCCGGCGTCCTGATTTACCAGATGCAGGAGGGCCGGGGCATCGGCCTGATCAACAAGCTTCGCGCCTACCAGCTGCAGGACCGGGGCGTGGACACGGTCGACGCCAACCTGCAACTCGGGTTCGGCGCGGACCTGCGAAATTACCGGTTTTGCTCGGTCATCCTCCAGTACTTGGGCGTTCGCGAGGCGCGGTTCATGTCGAACAATCCGGACAAGATCGAGGCGCTCGAGTCGGCCGGGATACGGGTCGTGGAAAGGGTTCCCCTGGTGGTGCAGTCCTCGCCGTTCTGCCGGGAGTATTTGAGAACCAAGAAAGAGAAAATGGGCCATCTGCTTTGACGGAGACCCGGTGGTAGCGGTGGCCGCTGGTGGACAGCGGGAAGCGGCCGGCGCCGACGCCTCGACACGGAGGCTCGTGACAGCCCAGAACCGGAACTCCGGCGGGACTGAACCCTCGGATGGATCGCCGCGTAAGCAGGGGTCGGGGGACTCCACGAGACGGGGGGGGCCTCCGGATTCGGATCGGCCGAGCCCGTCGAAGCCTCGGACGGTCCGATGCGGCAGGAAGAGATTCCCGAGAATCCCGTCAATCCCGTCGAAGCTTCGGGAGAGCCTTCCGGCGAAATGAAACTCGAGGTGCTCGGAATCGGCGACGCCTTTTCGGCGCGGCATTACGGAACCAGCTTCCTACTGCACGGAACGACGCCCGTTCTCATCGACGGCCCTCCGGGTTTGTTCCGCCTTCTGCGGGAAAGAGGTCTTCGACGGGAGTCGATAGGCGCCGTACTGGCAACCCACGTCCACACCGATCACGCCGCCGGATTGGCGACCCTCATCGTCTGGCGGCGCTTCGCGCTGGGAGAGAAGACGACGCTCCTCACGTCCCGGGCGGTTTTCCAGGAGCTGGAGAGGGCCCTCTTCCCTTCCTTCGCCGACCGCTTTTCTCCCGACCTGCTCCGGATCGAAAGAGGCCGCTTCGACGATTTTGTCGAGTTTGTCGAACTCACGGAGACCGGCTCGACTCCGATCACCCCGGGAGTTCGGGTCGAGGTTCGACACAACTGGCATCCCACTCCGACCCTGGGACTGAAACTCATCTGCGACCGCGGCGCGGTGGCGGTCGGCGGCGACACCTGCTTCCGTCCCTCGCTCCTCGGCGGGTTGCGCCGCCGGGGCGTCCTCGACGAAGAGCGTTTCCGGCGGCTGGCCGGCGACTGGCTTTGGAGCGCCGACGTCGTCTACCACGAGGCGGCCCGGGACAAGTCGGGACCCCACACCTCGGAGAGCTCTCTGCTGGAGCTGCCTCCGGACGTGCGTCGGCGGATTCGCCTGATTCACGTCGCGGACGACTTCAGGAGCGACCATTTCCCCGTCGCCGTCGAGGGGGAGAAGGTCAGCGTCACGCCGGGCGCCGGAGTCGCGATTCAAGCGCCCGAGGCTTGAGTCTGTCGGCCTTCTGTGCTACCAAGGTAACGGTTCTCGAGGTTTGCAGCCGAATCAACGGAAACACATAGGGAGGAGAGAGTTATGGAAGAACGTCCGCCGGGCTCCGCTCAACCGCCTCAGACCCCGCCGCCTCAAGCGCCGCCGCCCCCTCAGGGCCCGCCGCCGTACGAGGCGCCCCCGTCGGGGCAGTCGCCGAACCGCACCATCATGCTGGTCTTGTCTTATCTCGGTATCCTTGCCCTGATTCCTCTGTTGGTGGAGAAGGAGGACGCCGAGGTCCAGTGGCACGCGAAACACGGAATCATCCTCTTGGCGGCGTGGATCGTAGTTTGGATCGCCCTGATTATTATCAGCATGGTGCCGGTCGTCGGGACGGTCATCGGCTGCCTGCTGAGCGTCGTGCTTCCGTTGGGCATCCTGGTTGTCCATATCATCTGTATCGTGAAGGCTCTCAACGGCGAAAAGTTCCGACTCCCGTTCATTTCCGACTTCGCCGATCAGTGGAAATAGGCTTCGGGAGAGGCAAGGTGGTTTTGGGGGGGGCTGCGGCGGTCTGCGCCCTCCTCCTTGCCACCCCCTATCCGTTGCGGGCGGAGATCGGGGCCATCCGAGTGTACCAGGAACGGCTGTCCCCTTACGCCGACTGGGTGGCCAAGTGCCGCTACGAGCCCACCTGCTCCCGGTACGCTCTGAGTCGTCTGGAGACAGAGGGCTTCTGGGTCGGCAATCTGCGAATCGCCGGACGTCTGGCCATGTGCTCGCCGATCGGGTTTGTCGTCGATCGGATCCGCGGGGGATAGGCGGCGTTTCGGTCCTCTGGGCTGGGGGGACCTTCCAAGGTATTCTCTTCGCGTCCCTTAGCGCCCTTTTCGGTGAGAACTCCCGAAACTCGAAACCCGCAGCCCGAACCGCGTAACCCCCTCACCAGCGCCCGGTTCTCCTGACCTCCGGCTTGGGGAGATCCTTTAGTACTTCGAGAAAGGACGTCAGTTCCTCCTCCGGCAGCGAGTAGTCGGACAACTCGCCGGCGAAATACTTGTCGTAACCCGCCAGATCCATCAAACCGTGGCCGCTGAAACAGAGCAGGATGACCTTCTCCTTCCCCTCCTCCCGAGCCTGGACCGCCTGCTCGATCACCGCGGCGATGGCGTGACTCGTCTCGGGCGCGCAGATGGTCCCCTCCGTCTGGGCCCAGGTCAAGGCCGACTCATAGCACACCACCTGGCTGTAGGCGAGGGGTCGCAGCAGTCCCTCCACGATCGACTGGCTCACCAGGGGGGCGAGTCCGTGATAGCGTAGACCGCCCGCGTGGATGGGAGGAGGAACGAAGGTATGCCCCAGGGAATGCATGGGCAGCAGCGGCGTCGTCTCGGCGGTGTCTCCGAAGTCGTAGGTGAATGGACCTCGCGTCATGGTCGGGCAGGCCGTGGGCTCCGTCGGAATGATGTCGATTCGGGCGCCCTCGATCTTGTCCCGCACGAATGGAAAAGCCAACCCGGCGAAATTGCTTCCGCCACCGGCGCATCCGATGACCACATCGGGAAGGCCCTCGCCGGCCAGGGCCATCTGCTTCTTCGCCTCGAGGCCGATGATCGTCTGGTGCAGCAAGACGTGATTGAGGACGCTGCCCAGTGAGTAGCGGGTGTGTCTCCGGGGATCGGACACCGCTTCCTCGATGGCCTCCGAGATGGCGATTCCCAGGCTGCCGGGGGTGTCGGGCGACCGATCCAGGACCGCCCTCCCGGCTGCCGTCTCCCGGCTCGGACTGGGGATACACCGGGCGCCCCAAGTCTGCATCATAATCCGCCGAAAGGGCTTCTGATCGAAACTGATGCGGACCATGAATACCTTGCACTCGAGTCCCATCAACCGGCAGGCGAAAGCCAGCGCGCTGCCCCACTGACCGGCGCCCGTCTCGGTGGTCAACCGCTCCACCCCCTCCCTCCTGTTGTACCACGCCTGAGCCACTGCGGTGTTGGGCTTGTGGCTTCCGGCCGGGCTGACGCTTTCATCCTTGTAGTAGATCCGGGCCGGCGTCTTGAGATGCCTCTCCAGGTGGATGGCCCGGCGCAGCGGGGTGGGCCGCCAGCGGCAGAGGATCTCCAGCACCTCCTCCGGGATGTCGATCCAGCGATGGGTGCTGACCTCCTGCTCGATCAGCCCCATGGGGAAGATCGCGGACAGCATCTCGGGACTCACCGGCCTGCCGTCGGGACCCAGAGGCGGCTGCATAGGGGTCGGCAAGTCGGGGGCCAGGTTGTACCACTGCCGGGGAATTTCCGATTCGGAAAGCAGGTATTTCTGTTGCAGCATATTCGCAAGAGTCTAGCCCGGCGGCCACGGAGGATCAATAGCCGCGCCAGGCCGCGGGCAGGGGTCAGCGGGCGGGATCCGCCGCTACGGGGAACGGGTCCAGTCCGCTGCTATATAATCGAGCGGTGGATACCCTCGCCAAGAAACATGAGGAACTCATCCGCCGACCCGAACGGCTCGTCTACCGAAGCTGTTACGCGCCCGCCGATCTTCGACGGCTCCTGGAAGACGCGACAACCCGTTCCCGGATCAGGAAGCTTCCCGCTCCCCAACTCTTCTTCTCCATCAAGGATCTGGACGACGAGGAGATCGCCGCTCTACTGCCCCATATCACCGACGAGCAGTGGACGGGAATCCTCGACTTGGACCTCTGGAGAAAGGATCGACTCAACCCGGACACGTTTCTGAGCTGGGAACGCCACCTCATCGGCGCGGAGGACGCGGTGGCGCGAAAACTCGTCCGCGCCACCGACCCGGAGATCCTGGAGCTGTGCTTTCGTCGGGAACTCCGGATTCTGGCTCGCACCGAGGAGGACGAGTTCGAGGCGGATCCCGGCAACCGCGAGACTCTGCTCACGCCCGACGGCAGCTTCCTGGTCGTGCTCCCCCGGAATCCGGAGAAAGCCCGACTCTACCGCCTTCTCCTCCTGAAGCTGTACGCCCTCGACAGCGCCACCGCAGGCATGCTCCTGGCGGAAAGCCGGGCTCGAACGCCCTTGGAGCTCGAGGAGGAGGCCTACCAAGCCCGCCGAGACCGCATCGAAGCGCTCGGATTTCAGGACTACTTCGACGCGATCGGCATTTATGCCCCCGCGGATCCAGACGATCGTCTGCCGGAGAAGTCCTGGGAGAAGGGCGTCGGGATCGGCGTCCTTCCCATCCCCTCCTCTCCCTTCGAGGGACGGGGCCCCATGCTGCTGTTTCAGGCCATGGCGGGGGTGACGGACCCGGGGGAGGCCGAGTCCCTGGTCGAAGAGCTGTTCTTTGTCTGCAATAAGCTTCTGTCCGCCGACGGGGTTCCGCCGTCCAGCCCCGAGCGCGTGAGAAAGGGGATCCGAAAGGCTCTTGCGGGGATCAACCTGGGGTTGAGTGTCTGGTCCCAAGGGACCCTGCCGAAAGCGGTGACCGGACTTCGGCGTCACTTTCTAGTCTCCTTTTCT
>CAYRCA010000137.1:0-9530 GCA_964422565.1 uncultured Acidobacteriota bacterium
ATCTCAAGCTGGAGAACCGGGCCCTCACCGAGCAGTTGCGCATTGCGGCCGAGGTCCAGTCCCAGCTCTTCCCGCAGATCCACCCGGAGGTCCCGAACCTGGAGTATTTGGGCCTGTGCCGGCTGGCCCGGTCGGTGGGCGGCGACTACTACGACTTCCTTCAGTTCCAGCCGGGGAAGGTCTGGATCGCCGTGGGCGATATCGCCGGAAAGGGGGTCTCGGCGGCCCTGCTGATGGCCAACCTGCAGGGCTTTCTGCGCAGCAACGCCCCCCTGCACGGAGAGGCCGTCGAGAAACTGGTCCGCTCCCTCAACCACCATCTCTGCCAGACCACGGACGGCAGCCGGTTCACCAGCCTCTTTTACGGGGTCCTCGACGGACCTGCCCGGCGCCTGGATTATGTCAACGGCGGCCACTGCCCTCCCCTGCTGGTCCCCCGGCGGGGCGGAGAGATACAGGAGCTCGGCGCCACCGGGACCCTGGTGGGCCTCTTCCCCGAGGCGGAGTACCGGCGCGAGTCGATCCAACTGGAGGAGGGCGACACCCTGCTGATCTATACCGACGGCGTCACCGAGGCGGAGGACGCCGGCTTTCGAGAATTCGGCGAGGAACGCCTTCGCGCGATCCTGCTGGAAAACGTCCACCGGCCGATCCGGAAGATCGCCGAAAACGTCCTCGCCGAAGTGGCCCGCTTCACTTCCAACTCGCCCCAGCAGGACGATCAGGCGATCGTCCTGGCCAGGGTCCGGTAGTTGCCGCCGGAATCCTTCCTGCGAAGGACTCGGAGACACAAAGGAGCCAACGTCGGGGCGCCGACCTTGGCTATGGGACGGTTATCCCGGGCGGCGCAGGCCCCGCAAGCCCTTGAGGACGATCTCCACCGCACCTTCGAGATCCTCTCCCGAAACCAGGATGAGATGGGCCAGACGCCTGCCGGGTTCCACGTGGCGTTCATGCATCGGCTTGACGGTGGCGAAATACTGATCGATGACCGACTCCACGGTGCGCCCCCGCTCGTGGATGTCGCGGCGGATCCGGCGGGCCAGGCGGACGTCGGAATCGGCATCGAGGAAAATGCGGACGTCCATGAGACTTCGCAGGGCGGGGTCGGTAAACAGGAGGTGTCCCTCCAAGATCAGGAACTCCTTCGGCGCCTGGCGCGTGGTCTCGGGCTCGCGCACATGGCACTCGAAATCGTACACGGGGATCTCGACCGTCTCACCGTCGCGGAGTCGTCGCACGTGCTCGACGAGCAACTCGGTCTCGATCTGGTCGGGATGATCGTAGTTGACGCTCGAGCGGGTGCCGGGCGACAGGAGCGACTGGTCGCGGTAGTAGCTGTCGTGGCGCAGAAGGGCGCAACGCTCCCTTCCGAGCCTTTCCGCCAGGATCTCGACGAGCCGACTCTTGCCCGCACCGGATCCTCCGGAAACGCCGACCACTACGGGTCTCTCCTTGGGCGACATTGCGGTCTTGAAAGCCATCGTCCCTTTAACTCTCCTTTAATTCCCTCCGGCTGTCCTCAAATCATAGGGGGAAACAGGTCGGGAGGGAATAGGGGCTGGGGGCTGGGTTCGTTCTGGGTCCTGTGGCTTGGGATGCAGGGTGCAGTCAGGACATAGGTAACATTTTAGGTTCAGGACATCGGTAACACTTCTTGCGGACTGGGGTCTGAAAACCGGGCCCCAGGCGGAAAGCCGGAGAGCGGCGAGCCGGCTTTCCGCCTGGGGCGGCGCCGCATTGGTGTCCGCACCGAACGGCACGGCAGGTGGAGGAGTAGATGGTGGCGCTGCGTCGGCAACGGCCGAACCGGGGACCGGTGACGCCGCGTCTGCGGCTGAGCCAACTGGAACCGGAGGTGCGGTGGCCGGCGGCGTGCCACCGAAATCGCGCTTAACGCCCCCAGCACGATTTGGGCAACACTTCGCGAAGCCCAGCCCCCAACCCCCGACGCTCCGGTGCTAAAGTGGAAGAATGATTCGTCCGTTTCTCGGCGTCGAGCCCCGACTCGAGGGAGACAACTTCATCGCCCCCTCGGCCGAACTGATCGGCGACGTCGCTCTGGGGCGTGAAACAAGCGTCTGGTTCAACGCCACGGTTCGAGGCGACGTCAACTGGATCCGGGTCGGCTCCTTCTCGAATATCCAGGACAACGCGGTGATCCACGTGACGCGGGGCACCGGCCCGACCCGAATCGGCGATTCAGTGACCATCGGACACGGTGCCGTGGTCCACGGCTGCACACTGTCCGACCGCGTCCTCGTGGGAATCGGCGCCATCGTTCTGGACGGCGCCGAGATCGAGTCCGACTGCATTGTCGGCGCGGGCGCTCTGGTGACGCCGGGAACGCGGATTCCCTCCCTATCGTTGGCGCTGGGCCGACCCGCCCGGGTGACCCGCCGACTTTCCGACGAGGACGTCGCTTCCATACTCAGGCATGCCGAAAACTACCGGCGTTACAGCGCCGTCTACTCGGGACGCGAGAATCCGCCGGTCAATCCCTTCTATTGAGAAGCTTGAAGTGAGCGCCCCACCCCCGGCGGGGGGAGGTTAAGAGACAGAAACTCCGGTTCCGCTGGGGAGTTACTGGAGAGTGGCCATGAGCAGCCAATGCCCTGGGGATCGACTCGGTGAAAACCGTACAATCCGTGGCCCGAGAAGTTTCTTCGGACCATTAGACAAAAGAAAAAGAGATCAACGTGGAGGCAGCCTGAACAACCGTGCCTGGAAGGAGAAAAAGAAAAGGCCCCAAGCAACCTTTAGGCTCGTGGCTTTAAAACCTTAAGTAGCCTTTCGACCAATCTCGTGGCCGTTTCGCCTTGGGCCGCTTGGGACCAATGTCAATTTTCATCGCGGCGCGGATTTCTGTCAACACCTTTTTTGCGACCGCCGGCACCGTCTTGGAGCAAACCCAACGCAGTCGCGGCAATCTCCGAATCCGTCGGCTCGTGGACAACAGGCTACGTCCCGGGCCGCTCGGCCCCTTCCGGCAATTTTGGCGGTTTGATCGATTTGGGTTAGCATGTCCCGCATGCAAAGCTCCGTTGCTTTGGTCCAAGCCTACCTGAGGGTCAACGGCTATTTCACCGTGGCCGAGTACCCGGTGATCGAAGCGATGGAACGGGGTGGCTACCGGACGGTCACCGATCTGGATATCCTGGCTTTCCGCTTTCCGAACGCGGGCCGGTTGATTCCAGGCGCAGAAATGGATTCCCATGAGGCCCTATTCGAGCCCGACCCTGCCCTGGGGGTCTCGCGGGACAATCCCGACCTGCTCATCGGCGAGGTCAAGGAGGGCCGCGCCGAACTGAACGAGGGCGCTCGGAATCCTCGAGTGATCGGCGTCGCCCTCAGGCGATTCGGCTGTTGCGACGCTACAGACGCGTTCGTCGTCGAGCGCCTCCTGGAGGCGGGGGAGGCCGAGTTATCATCGGGGTACCGGGTGCGTCTGGTAGCCTTCGGGACGTCCCCGCCGGAGGGGACGGATGTCCGCTTTCAGGTGATCCTGCTGGAGCGGGTGAGGGCTTTCCTCGACGAGTACATCCGCCAGTACTGGCCCATTCTGCGACAGGGGCAGTTCCGCGATCCGGCTTTCGGCTTTCTGCTGACCCTCGAGAAGATCCGGAGGGCCTCCGCTCCGCCCGAGGAGTGAGGCCCCCGGGCCGGGGGAGGGTGGTGTCCTCGGGCTGGCGGGGCAGGGGGGCAGGTACCCGGCCCCGTGTCCGTACAGCGGGATTCCCCGCGCCGGCGGGCGGAAGGCGGCGGTGCCTCCGGGGCCACACCACCTGGGCAACCCATTGTGCCTTGGCGGGCTTGGTGATATGAACGCCCCAAGGCTGTCCGACTCGCCCCCTTAGGGCTGATTCACGGGTCAGTACGGCGACTTTCTCACACCTTCCGGCGCTGCGTTGGCGGGGGAGACGACAATGTTCGAGACACTGATCGATTGGCACGCGGTAGTAAACGGCTGGGTCTGGGGCCCGTACACCATGGCGATCCTGATGGGAGCGGGGCTCTACTTCACGGTCCTCACCGGGGCCGTGCAGGTCACTCGGATCGGCGCCGCCCTGCGGGAAGTCCTGGGAAAAATCCTCTCCCCAAGCGCCCACGAGGGGACGGTGACACCCTTTCAGGCCGTGGCCACGGCCCTCGCCTCGACGGTGGGAGTGGGCAACGTCGCCGGCGTCGCCACGGCCATCACGTTGGGAGGCCCCGGGGCGCTGTTCTGGCTGATCGTCTCCGGCCTGCTCGGCATGGCGACCAAGTTTTCCGAGATCGTGGTCGCCATCACCTACCGCAGGCGGGACGAAACCGGAACCTTCCGGGGCGGGGCCATGTACATCCTGAGGGACGGCCTCGGCCTCCCACAACTCGGGGCGCTCTTCGCCCTGCTGACGGCGCTGGCCGGCTTCGGGATCGGCAACATGGTTCAGGCCAACAGCGTCGCGGAGGCCCTGCGGGTGAGCTTCGACCTGGATTCCCGAGTCACGGGCGTGTTCGTCGTCGTTCTCACCGGCGCGGTCATCATCGGCGGCATCCGACGTATCGCCGACGTCACCCAGATTCTGGTCCCCTTCATGTGTCTGGCTTACCTGCTCGGCGCGGGGTTAATCCTGATCCGTTATGCCGACCGCATCCCCGCGATGATGGCTCTGGTGGTGGACTCGGCGTTCACCGGCCACGCCGCGGTGGGGGGCTTTGCGGGAGCGACGGTGTTGCTGGCGGTGCGGTATGGGGTCGCCCGGGGCCTTTTCAGCAACGAGGCGGGCCTCGGCAGCGCCCCGATCGTCCACGCGGCGGCACGGACCGACCACCCCGTCCGACAGGGTCTCTACGGCATCTTCGAGGTCTTCGTGGACACCGTCCTGGTGTGCTCCTTCACGGGTCTGGTGATTCTCACGACAGGCGTCTGGACGGGTGACGAGACCGGCGCCGCTTTGTCGGCGCGGGCTTTCGAGACGGGGCTTCCGGGGCTCTGGGGCGGCCTGATCGTGACCGTCGCCATCGTCACTTTCGCCTACTCGACGCTCTTGGGCTGGTCCTATTACGGGGAGACGGCGGCCGGTTATCTCTTCGGGACGCGGGTCATCCTGCCCTACCGCCTCTTGTGGCTGGCATTCGCCTACCTCGGCGCAACCGGATCCCTCCATCTGATCTGGGACGTGTCGGATACGATGAACGGCCTGATGGCGATTCCCAATCTGGTGGCGATCCTTGGCTCCAGCGCGGTAATCCGGCGAGCCATCAGGGATTTTCGGCACCGCGAAGGCGATTAGAGTGGGATCCCCTTTGGAGAAATCCAGGCGACGGCGGAGACCGAGCTGGGCAGGGAATGAGGCACGAGAATCTTGTGTTCCCTTCCAGCAAAGCCCTTTCGACTCCTGTGCGGCCGGTTTCGTGTAAAATGAACGTTTGTCCGTGGCAGCCCGCACTCTCAGCGTCCGAATATACGGGCTCCCCATATGGAGTTCAGGGCGGTTGCCACGCTTGGCCCCCTCCTCTCGCCGCCGTAATAGGCCGCAAATCGGAGGGAGCATCCGGATCGCAGGACGCAAGCGTTACAGATGATTCATTGCCACGAAACCTCGCTGGGGTCCCTCGCTCCGGCCCGACATGCCGCTGGCTCCACTCTCTCACGACCGAACATTCGACGCTCGCCGCTTCGATTCATGCTGATCCTGCCTCTGATCTTCGTCCACCCGCTTTCGGCCTACGGGTCGGAGCAGTCGGCCGCCTCGGCCGCCGATCCGCCGACGGCGCGAACCGTCGAGACCGTGGTGGCGGAGATGAGGCGAATCGAACGCGCCGTTTCCGTCATCGGGACGCTCCGCTCCTGGGAGGAGGCGACGCTGAGCGTCCGGGTGGGCGGATTCCTGCGACGACTCGACGTGGATATCGGCGATGAGGTGCGCGAAGGCCGGCTTGTCGCCGTCATCGACCCGGAGGAGTATGAGATGATGCTCCGCCAGGCCGAGGCGGCGGTCGTCCAGGCCCGGGCTCGACTGGGTCTTCCCCTGGACGGAGAGGATATTCCGAGCGAACGGGATGTTGAAGTGGTGAGCCGTGTCCGCCAGGCTCGAGCGGTGCTCGATGAAGCCTCCCGGACGCTGGGACGGATCAGCGAGCTGTATGACGCCGGGTTGATATCGGCCTCCGAACTGGACCAGGCGCAGGCCTCCCACGAAGTCGCCCTTCACCGACACGACGAGGTGCGGGAGGAGACCCGGGATCTCATCGCCACTCTCCTCCAGCGGGTGGCCCAGAGAGATCTCGCCCGCAAGCGTCTGGAGTACACGTCCCTTTACGCCCCCTTCGACGGGGTCGTCCAACGAAGGCTGGCCGTTGCCGGCGAGTACCTGCCCGAAGCCACACCGGTGCTTTCCCTGGTGCGTGTCAACCCCCTTCGACTCCGATTGGAGGTTCCCGAGAGGTTCGTTTCCCTGGTCCGCGCGGGCCAAACGGTTCGTTTCCGGGTTGAGAACGACCCGTCGGAGTACCGGGGGGAACTCGCCCGCCTCAGTCCGATGCTTCGCGAGGTTGACCGCGTCCTTGTCGTCGAGGCCGACGTGATCAATCCCGGATCGCTGCGTCCGGGGCTTTTCACCCGCGGCGAGGTGATCGTCGACGGGGAGGAGGCGAGAGTCGTCGTGCCGGCCGACGCCATCCGGTCCTTCGTCGGCATCGACCGGGTGTTCCTGGTAAGGGACGGCGAGGCGGTGGAAACTCGGGTCGAGACGGGGCGAAGTTCCGGGGGCTGGGTGGAGATTCTAGAGGGTGTTCGGGAAGGCGATCTGGTCATAATGAATCCCGGCGGTATCCGGTCCGGCGAGAGGGTTGTCTCGATCGCCGGCGGGGGAGATCGACCGTGACGAAAAGGGCGCTTCGATTTCGCTCCCCGTATCCGTGTTCTTCTCGTCTTTGTCGATTTAATCCGTGCTTCTCCGGCTACGGTTGAAGATCTGAGCGATGTTGAGATTGACCGAGATCTGTATTGACCGTCCCGTCTTCGCCACCATGCTGATCCTGTCTATCGTCGTGGTGGGGGTCGCGAGCTACGCCGCGCTCGGGGTGGATCGCTTCCCACCGGTGGATCTGCCGGTAGTTGAGGTCAGAACCCAATTACCCGGCACATCCGCCGAGGACATGGAGATCCGGATAACGGATCCCATCGAGGAGGCGGTCAGCACAGTGGCCGGCATTCGTGAGATCCGCTCGATCTCCTCACCTGGGACGTCCCACGTCTCGGTCATATTCCGTCTCGAAGAGGATATCGACGTTGCCGCTCAGGAGGTACGGGAGAGGGTGGCCGCCGCCGCGCGGAGTCTTCCCCGCGACGTCGAACCTCCGCGGGTCTTCAAGCTCGACAACGACCTTTCCCCGGTTCTCACACTGACGCTGTCCGGACGGCGTCCGTTGAGGGAACTCACGGAGCTGGCCGAGAGGATCGTGAAAATCCGACTGGACGGTGCGACGGGAGTGGGCGAGGTGCTTCTGATCGGGGGCCTCGAACGCTCCGTCAACGTTTGGATCGATCCCGATCGGTTGGCCGCCTATCGGTTGCCGATCGGTGCGGTGCGGGAGGCCTTGATCCGTCAGCACGTCGACGCGCCGAGCGGCTACGTCACGCGGGGTTTTCGGGAGCAGTCCCTCCGGACCATGGGACACCTCACCGATCCCGCCGAGTTCAACGATCTGGTGGTGGCGGTCGTCGACCAGACCCCCATTCGCGTCGGCGATATCGGTTTCGCCGAGGACGGCACGAAGGAGCGGCGGTCACTGGCTCGGGTCAACGGCGAGCCGGCGGTGGTACTCGAGGTCCGAAGGCAGGGGGGAGCCAACACCTTGGAGGTGATCGACGGAGTGCGGGAGCGGCTCGACCAGGTCGTCCCGCTCCTCCCCGACGACGTGCATCTCCGGGTGGTCAGCGACCAGTCCCGCTATATCCAGCTTGCCCAGCGCGAGATCCAGAGCCACCTCCTTGCGGGAAGCCTTCTGGTCTGTGTGGTGGTTTTCCTGTTTCTGCGGAGCTTTCGCTCCCTGGTCATCGCCGGCCTGTCGATCCCCGTGTCGCTGATCGCCACCTTCACCATGATGTGGCTTCTGGGGTTCTCGCTGAACGGCGTCACTCTGCTGGCGCTGGTTCTGATGGTGGGCGTGGTGATCGACGACTCCATCGTGGTTCTGGAGAACATCTTCCGTCATGTCGAGTCGGAGGGCCGAAAACCCATCGAGGCGGCTCGCGCCGCGATGCGCGAGATCAGCCTTCCCATCGTTTCGACGACGTTGACGCTGGTGGTCATCTTCGTCCCGGTCTCCTTTATGTCCAGCATCTCCGGCCGGTTCCTTTTCCAGTTCGGCCTCACCGCCGCCGTGGCCTCCCTGGCGAGCCTGTTCGTCGCCCTCACGCTGGCGCCCAGCTTGGGAGCTCGAATCCTTTCCGGGGAGGCGGTGGGTCGAGAAAGGTCTTCCGATTCCGGATTCCTCTCCCGGATCGGGGGCTGGTACACCGCCGTCCTGGGGTTGTCCCTTCGTTGGTCCTCCGTGGTTCTGATTGCCGGCGTCGTCCTGATGGTTTCGGCCGTCCCCCTCTACCGACTGGTGCTGAAGGAGTACACCCCGAGCCATCTCGACGAAGGAGAGTTCGAGGTTGTGGTCCGAACGCCCGAGGGCGTCAGCGTTGCCGCCATGGACGAACTGATGGGCCTGATGGAAACCGAGATCGCCGCCGTCTCGGGAGTGGATACCGTTCTTGCCTCGGTCGGCGAGCACCTGTCCAGAAGCGGCAGTCTCAACCAGACTCGAGCCATCGTGCTGCTGGTTCCCCATCGGGAGCGTCGACCCTCGGTGGGCCGCTTTCTCCGGAACTTGGTGAGGGGTGAGCCTCTGGAGACGTTTCGCGGGAATTTCACGCAGCGGCAGGCGATGCAGGAGGTTCGTCGAAGGTTGAGCCAGTACGAGGATGTGAGGGTGTCGGTGCGCAACATCAGGCGCTTTAATATCGGCGGGACGGCGGCCGAGATCGACTTCAACCTGCTTGGCCCGGACTTGGATCGGCTGCTGGAGTACGCCGAGGCTCTTCGCGAGCGGGCTCCCGAGCTGGGCCTGGTCGACGCGGTGACGACGCTGCAGATGGACCGCCCCGAACTGCGGGCTCGAATCGACCGCGTCAGGGCGTCGGATCTCGGCGTGGAGATGGGGGAGATCGCGACGGCGCTGCGTCTCATGGTGGGAGGGGATCCCCGGGTCGCCCGATTCCGCGATCCCGGGACAAACCTCGACTACGACATCCAGCTGCGTCTGATGGAGGAGTTCCGGGGCACTCCGGAGGAGATCGAACGCCTCTATGTGCCCGCCGGAGGAGCCAGTCTGGTCCCCCTCAGCAACCTGGTCGAGCTGAGCACCGAGATGACCGCTTCCCGGATCGATCGCCTGGACCGCCAGCGACAAGTCAGCCTCCGAGCCCAGACGGCGCCCGGATTCGCCCAGGCGGCCCGGCTGGAGGCGCTGAGGTGGGCCGCGGCCGCCCTCAA
>CAYRCA010000138.1:0-9523 GCA_964422565.1 uncultured Acidobacteriota bacterium
TTCCGCCCAGGTCCGGGGCGGCGCGCGTCCAGCGGTGATCGCCAGCGCAAATGGGCTGGCGGCGACGGCGAGGGCCATGGAGTGGATCGGTCGGGGGGCGGATACCCTGGACGCGGTGGTCGAGGGCGTGAGCCTGGTCGAGGAGGACCCTTCGGATCGGACCGTCGGTTATGGCGGCATGCCCAACGAGGAGGGTATTGTCCAGCTGGACGCCTCGGTGATGCACGGTCCCACCCGGGGCGCAGGGGCCGTGGCGGCGCTTGAGGGAATTAGAACGCCGTCCCGGGTCGCCAAGTTGGTGATGGAGCAGACGGACCATGTGCTGCTGGTGGGCGAGGGGGCTTTGAAATTCGCTCTGGCCATGGGCTTCCGCCAGGAGAACCTGCTGACGGACGAGTCGCGCGAGCGGTGGCTGCGGTGGAGGCGCGAGTTGAGTCCCCACAACAACTGGATCGACCCGCGGGAACGCCTCCCAAGATCCATAACGCCAGAGGAACGGCAGGCGACGCGCGCCGATTCGCGTGCCTACGGGACCATCAACTGCAACGCCGTCGATGGGGCCGGCGATATTTCCGGGGTGACCACCACCAGCGGCCTGGCCTACAAACTGCCGGGGCGCGTGGGGGACTCCCCCATAATCGGCGCGGGTCTGTATGTGGAGAACGACGTCGGCGCCTGCGGAAGCACCGGCCGTGGCGAAGCGAACATCAAGACGTGCGCTTGTTTCATGGTGGTTGAGTACATGCGCCAGGGCCTTTCTCCGGAGGAGGCTGGCTTGCGTGTTCTGCGCCGGGTTGCCGAGAATACGGTTGAGCCCTACTTGAGGGATTCAAGAGGGAGGCCGTTGTTCCACTTGCTCTTTTACGCAATCAACAAGAAGGGGGAGTTTGCCGGAGTCTCCCTGTACGATGGTCGGCAGTACGCCGCCCATGACGGCCGGGAAAACAAACTCCATGATGCCGCCT
This sequence comes from uncultured Acidobacteriota bacterium, assembly GCA_964422565.1. Taxonomy (GTDB): domain Bacteria; phylum Acidobacteriota; class UBA6911; order RPQK01; family JAPXNP01; genus CAYRCA01. The sequence goes on from CAYRCA010000138.1 coordinate 966, forward strand.
ACTTGTTCTCCGACTTTGAGGGGGGCGATTGAGTCGGCGGCCAGACAGTGCGTGAACCGGGGTGAAGACCGTGTCGAACCACGTTCGAGGCAGTGGCAAACTGGGGTGCCTGCTGACCCTCTTGGTGCTGGCCGTCGCCCTGTTTCTCACCTACAAGATCGGTCCCGTCTACTTCGACAAAATCAATTTCGAGGATGATCTGGCCCGGATCGTTAACCGCGCGGGGGCCGAGAACTGGCGTGACCAGCCCATCCGCGACCAAGTCCTGGCCACGGCCCGGGGAATGAATTTCGAAATCGTTCGAAACGAAGTCCAGATTAACCGGATCGGCCGGTTCCAGTCCGCGTCCCGTCTACGGGTCGTGGTTGTCTATCGCAGAACTGTTTCTTTCCCCGGCTACACCCATGTTTTCCGTTTCGAGTCGGAGGCCGTCGCGCTGATGGGGCGCCTCTGATCCAAGCCGCGCCCCAACTCGGCGCCTTCACGGCGCCGCTCGGTCCGCCTTGAAGGACTGAATACTCAAGCCACGGATTGCACGGTTTTACTCCGGTTTTAACCAAGAGAGTCATCGATGGATCGAGAAATTCTCTCCGGCCCCTGAGAGGATCCAACGTCCCCGCCGGTGCTATCCTTGTCGCGGGCCGGAGACGATCCTCGCGGGCGTCTGGGCGGGGAGCGGAACAGGAGATAGCGACGTGGTGGCGCGAAGGGTGCTGGTTACGGGCGGCGCGGGATTCATCGGCAGCCATTTGTGTGGGACACTCCTGAATGAGGGTTGCGAAGTAATCTGCCTGGACAATCTCTTCTCCAGCTCGAAAGAGAACGTCCTCCCTTATCTCGCCGAGCCGGGTTTCGAGTTCCTTCGCCACGACGTCATCCGCCCCGTCTATGTCGAGGTGGACTGGATCTTCAATCTCGCCTGTCCCGCGTCGCCCGTGCACTATCAGTTCAATCCCGTGAAAACCGTCAAGACCAACGTCCTGGGTACCCTTCACATGCTGGGTCTGGCAAAGCGGGTCAGGGCGAGAATCCTCCAAGCCAGCACCTCCGAGGTTTACGGCGATCCCGAGATCCACCCTCAGCCGGAGGAATACTGGGGATCCGTCAATCCGATCGGTCCCCGAAGCTGCTATGACGAGGGAAAGCGGGTCGCCGAGACACTGATGATGGATTACCACCGTCAGAACGGCGTCCAGGTGCGCGTCGCCCGCATTTTCAACACCTATGGGCCCAGGATGTCGATCCGCGACGGAAGGGTGGTCAGCAACCTGATCGTCCAGGCTCTGCAGAAACAGCCGTTGACGGTTTACGGCGACGGGTCTCAGACCCGATCGTTCTGTTATGTGGACGATATGGTGCGGGGTCTGAATCGACTCATGCGGTGGGACGGAGGCGCCGGCCCAATCAACCTGGGCAACCCTGACGAGGTCACCATCCTGGAGCTGGCGGAGCTGATCCTCGAACTAACGGGCAGCCCGGCGGGCATGGATTTCGCTTCGCTTCCGAAGGATGACCCGGTTCGGAGGCGGCCCGACATCACCAAAGCCCGGGAGCTCCTGGGATGGGAACCTCGCGTCGGGCTGAGAGAGGGGCTGGGCTGGACGGTGGACTACTTTGACGGTTACCTGTCGCATCGCGGGGGAGGTTGACGGATCCGGCGGTGCGGTCCCGGGAAAAGACGCGGAATGTCTCGCGATCGAAGCAACTATCGCCGCCTGGCGCTGTATAGCAGCCTGATTTTCGTCATGCCGTCGACACTGCTGGGTGGACTCTATCTCGGCTACCTGGCGGACGGATACTTCGGCACGCGCCCCTGGCTGATGATCGTGGGGCTGGGCGTAGGGATCGCCGGCGCCTTCATTCAGCTTTTTCGGATCGTCGGCCGCGATTTGGAGAAAAGATGAGCGGCGACGAGGGTTCGCAGCGGTCGCGGCTCGGCGCCGCGGGACTGGACACTCTGATTCGCGGGGCTCTCTGGTGCCTTGGGGTGCTGATTTTGGCCGGAGGCGCCGTCTGGGGATGGACCATGGCCTTGTCAATCGCGTTAGGCGGGGGAATCGCTCTGCTTAACTTCCTGCTCATGAAGGCCGGGATCGGCCGGGTCCTCGAAGGTGCCGGGGGACGGAGTTCGACCTGGATCCTAGTGGGTTTCATCGGACGCCTCCTGTTGATCTTGGTGGGTCTGTTTGCTATCATCCACATTTCCTTTCTGAGCCTTTATGGGGCTCTTGGGGGTCTTTCGATATTCGTCCTGGCGGGACTGTTGGAAGCGTTCAAGCTGTTGATGCGGAAGTAGATCTGGAAGCGGCCAAGCCATGGAGCACCACGAGTTCTTTGTCTCCACAATTTTCAACCGTTACATCGCCAACCCTTTAGCCGGACTGCTTGGGTATCGATTGGAGCATGACGTCCTGCCCGCCCATGTTGTCATGGTGCTCCTGATCGCGCTGGGGTTGATCGTCCTGGCTTTGGTGGTGCGGAAGAGGTTCAGCGTGGAGGCCCCGGGGGGATTCCAGCAGTTTCTCGAGGTGCTGGTGGAGGGAGTGACCGGGCTTGCCCAGGATGTGATCGGGGGGCAAGCGCGGCGCTTCTTCCCTTTGCTGGGCGCTCTCTTTATCTATATCCTTGTCAGCAACCTACTGGGTTTGGTTCCGGGGTTCATGTCTCCGACCAGCAATATTAACGTCACGGCTAGCTGTGCCGTCGTGGTTTTCATATACTACAACTATGTCGGCTTCAAGACGCATGGCGTCCGCAGGTACATGGCGCATTTCGCCGGTCCCTCACTAATTATCGCGCCCCTGCTGTTCGTGATCGAGATCATCAGCCATTTCGCCCGGCCCTTTTCGCTGTCCGTCCGACTCTTTGGAAATGTTTTCGCCGAGGAGCTGATCATCGACATTCTGAACTCCCTGTTCCCGTTCTTGATCAGCCTGCCGGTGATGGCCCTTGCAATCTTTGCCGGCACGATCCAGGCCTTCATTTTCATCGTCCTGACCATGGTGTATCTGGGCGGGGCCGTGGAGCACAGCCACGAAGAAGAGGATTTAGTCTCTCACGAGTCGGAGAGATAGGGTCGGAACAGTAAGGAGAAATTCGAATGAGAAAGTTGGTGCTTGTCGCGATTGGGGTAGTTCTTCTCTTGATGGTTCCCGTTCAAGCTCAGGCCGGCGAAGACACCGGCGCGTCGCAAGCCCATTGGCTGGCCATTGCCATGGCCATTGCGGCGGCCGGTTGCGGAATCGCCCAGAGTCGGGCCGTGACGGCGGGGTGCGAGGGTGTGTCGCGGAACCCCGGCGCCGTCGACACGATTCGCTTTATTATCATTCTAGGCTTAGCCTTCATCGAGTTCCTGGCCCTACTGACGTTTGTCGTGATTCTAATTCTCTGAGGTCCGGCGGGGAGAAACCGGGCCCGACTACGAGCGAGGGAACCCGGTCCTTCCCCGTCTTGGGTCGACCCTCGGTCCGGGGAATACGCTCGCGATCCCCCGGGGGGCGGTCGGACGGTTCGGATGGTCGGACGGGTCGAGGCTCTTCCCTCGCCCTCCCATTCCTGTTAGAATGGCCTCGATTCGTCCGAACTCGTAACGCTTCGAACCATCGTATTCTGGGGATCATGTCATGAGGATTCCGCATTCTAAGTTTATGATCGCGGGGGGGCTGATCGTCGCGGGTCTCGGCTACTTGATGTTCAGCGGCATCGCCAACTCGATGGTTTACTACCATACCCTGACCGAACTTCACGAGGAGGGGGCCCGCCTGGAGGGGAGAGGCGTCCGCATTAGCGGGCACGTGCGTCCCGGCTCGATCAGCAGGGACACGACCGGAAGCCTGGTGGAGTTCGTGGTGTTCGAGAAGGACTCCGATCAGACCCTGCCCGTCGTCTATCAAGGACTCATCCCGGATACCTTCAAGGACAGCGCGGAGGTTGTCGTCGAGGGAATCTACGATCCCGCCTCGCCTGTTTTCCGAGCCAGCACCCTTCTAGCCAAGTGCCCCTCCAAGTACGAGGGGCAGGCGGAGGAACACCCCGAAGAGATTCCGGTGGAGTAGCGGGAAACGGGTGGCCTCCCCATGATCGAGCTCGGTTACTACACGAAACTCGCCGCGCTTTTTATCTGCGCCTACGGCATGTTCGCGGCTCTGTGGGGCGTGCGGACCCGCAACGGCGCCTTGATCCGAAGTGCCGAAAACAGCGTGATCGCCAATTTCGCGCTGGTCTTGGTTTCCTCGATCTGCCTCTGGTACCTGTTCCTCAAAGATGAGTTCCTGGTCGAGTACGTGGCCAGCTACAGCTCGATTCACATGCCCACGTACTTCAAGTTCACCGCCTTCTGGGGAGGGCAGGCGGGGAGCCTCCTTCTGTGGGCTCTGGTGCTGGCCTTCTTCGGCTTCGTGACCATCGTCCAGAACCGGAACAAGAATCGCGTCCTGATGCCCTACACCGTGTTCGTCCTGCTGGGCATCATGTTCTTTTTCTCCCTGCTTCTGAACTTCGCCACCAATCCCTTCCAGACATTGTCGTTTCGCCCCGCCGACGGGCAGGGTCTGAATCCCCTGCTGCAGAACTGGTACATGATCATCCATCCCCCGACCCTGTTTCTCGGCTACGTCGGCCTGGCGGTGCCCTTCGCCTTCTCCATGGCGGCCCTGATGAGCGGGAAGATGGACACCTCCTGGGTCCGGACAACGAGAAGGTGGGCGATCTTCGCCTGGGTGTTCCTGACCCTGGGAATCACTCTGGGTGGGCGCTGGGCGTACGAGGAGCTGGGGTGGGGAGGGTATTGGGCGTGGGACCCGGTGGAGAACGCCTCCTTTATGCCCTGGCTCGTGGCGACGGCATTTCTGCATTCCATCATGGTGACCGAGAGAAAGGGCATGCTGCGGCTGTGGAACTTCATCCTCGTCATTATGGCCTTCGAGCTCTCCATTTTCGGCACCTTCATCACGCGGAGCGGGATCATCTCATCGGTCCACTCCTTCGCCCTCTCGAATATCGGGCCGTTCTTCGTCGGCTTTCTCGCGGTGAGCACCTTCTTCGCGCTGTTCTGGGTGTTCTATCGGCAGGACGAGCTGCGTAGCGAGCTGAGAATGCGTTCCTTCCTCTCGCGGGAAGCGTCCTTTCTGCTCAACAACTGGCTGTTCATTTCCATTTGCTTCGCCGTTTTCTGGGGGACTGTGTTCCCCATCCTTTCCGAGTGGGTGCAGGGAGAGAAGATCTCGGTGGCCGCGCCCTTCTTCAATCAGGTGAGTTGGCCGCTTTGGCTTGCTCTGCTGATTCTGACCGGGATCTGCCCGCTGATCGCGTGGCGGCAGGCGACCTGGCGGAACTTTCGCCGAAATTTCCTCTACCCGCTGACATTCGGCTTGGTGGTGGGCGTGGCGCTCTTTGTCATCGGGATCCGGCACGGGATCGCGCTGGCGTTCTTCTCGGCGTCGGCTTTCGTGATGTGGACCATCGTCTTTGAGTTCTACAAGGGGGCTCGGGCCCGCCAATCGATCCGGCCGGGCGGTTTCTTCACCTCCGTCAAGGACTTGACTCTGATGAACAAGCGCCGCTACGGTGGGTTTATCGTGCACGCGGGCGCCGTACTGGTTTTCGTCGGGGTGATCGCGAGTTCCTTTTTCGAATCCGAGGGGCTCTATACCATCGGTCAGAACGAAACCTTCGAGATTAAGGGATACACGGTGGAGTTCAAGGGTCTTTCGCAACGGAGGGATCCGGAGAAGGATGTGGTCTTCGCGCGGCTCGCCGTGTTCCGCAACGGCCTTCCGGCCGGTGAGATGTACCCCCAGAAGCAGTTCTATCACAAGAGCGAACAACCATCGACGGAGATCGCCATCCGGACTCGACCGCACGAGGACCTCTATATCGTCCTGTCGGGCTGGGATGAGACCGGTCAAGCGACGTTCCACGTGTTCGTCAAGCCGCTCGTGCAGCTGATCTGGATCGGAGTTGGGATCATGGCCCTGGGCGGCATCTTCGTCCTCTTCCCCGATCAGAAATCGGCCGCGGCGGCCGGGGAAAGCGAAGAGCGCCAGGTTCGCGATGCCGCTTGACCCTGTGAACGGGTTGCGGGTTTCCGGCTTCCGATTCCTCGTTCCGAGGCTCCGGCTTTCCCCGGTCGACCTCAGATCGTCACCCCTTTACCCCGGTCGTCAGCCGGCCAGGGAAAGGGAGTATTCCAGATCGGGCGCCGCATCGGGATGCCAGCCGCGCCGCAGGACTCGCACCTTGACCGTCTGACGCCCAAACTGGATGGCCTCCTCGTAATCGGGGAGGTAGATGTCGATGATCCGGCCCTTGACGACGCCACCGGTGTCCATCACGGTGTAAATCCCGCTGTAGGGGCCGGCGACAACCTCGATCACAGATCCGATGGGAAGGATGCGCGGATCGGCGGCCACCATCCCTCTGCGAACCAAAAGGCCCGAGTAGGTGATTCCGAAATCACAATACGCGGTCGCTTCGAACGCTGCGTACTCGGATGGCTCTGCCTCACCGCCGTTACCGCCCTCCGCGGAAACGGCGCCACTATCGGAGGAGCTCTCCTCGATCGTCGGGGAGCCGGGCGCCAGCGAGTCCGCCGGGGCGATGGAACTCACGCCCGAACCGGCCGCCAGCACCAGGACGGCGGCCCCGGCGCCTGCGAAAACTCTCGTATATTTCATCATATGCCTCCATGAAAGATCGCCCTTCCAACACGGGAACCGGGCGAAGTTTCAGGAACAGGGCTATAGACGCCGGCTCCACGGAAAGGTTTCAAGCAGGCCCGCGCTTGTTCCCGCCGCCTCGGGCCGGTCCGCCGCGGCCCGAGGCCATTCAGTGAAGCCGGGGCGCGATCCACAAAAAAAACAAGAAAGGGTCGTGGAGGGGCCGGCCCGATCCGATCCAGGGCCGCCCGAGGGACCGTCACCAAGAGAGGCCTTCGTCGCCCTTCGTGGATCACCCCCTTCACCGAAGGGTTGCCGCGGCCCTCCGGCCCTCCGGACATCCTTCGATTTCCAGAGTCGAATGTGCTAAAGTCGGTGGCACCCTAGAAAAGGACAGTTTCGTCGGCCATGAACCTTCCGACTGCTCTGACAACCTCCAGAATCTTCCTGGTGCCTGTCCTGTTGGTGGTTCTGTTGACGGGAGACTTTCCCGACCGCGAGGTCTGGGGGTTGCTGATCTTCCTGGCCGCCGCAATGACCGACTATCTCGACGGTTATCTGGCCAGGAAGCGCTCCCAGGTGACGACCCTGGGCAAGCTGCTTGATCCCGTGGCCGACAAGATTCTGATCTGCGCGGCCTTGGTCGCCCTCGTGGAGATGGGCGCGGCGCCGGCCTGGATGGTGATCATCGTCATCGGCAGGGAGTTCGCGGTCACCGGGCTCCGAAGCATCGCCTCCGCGGAGGGATTGACGATCGCGGCCTCCCGGTGGGGAAAATACAAGATGGTGGCTCAGGTGGCCTGCTGTAGCTTTCTCATCGCCGGGAGCCGGTATCCCGACAGCTTTCTCCTTTATGTGGGCGGCCTGCTGCTGTGGGCGGTGGTGGGCTTGGCCGCGATCTCTTTGTGGCGTTATTTTCAGGAGTACTGGGGACGTATTGGAGAGCAGGTCAGAACTCGAAAAAGCCTTCGGAAAAAGAAGGAACTGGCACTGCTGGGCCAGAGCGGCAAGACGTCCGACGCTTTAATCGAAACCTGACCGGCCCGCCTTCTTCATGTCTGGAATCTGCCTGACCCTGGCCGAAGAGGATCTGTCCGTTTTGAACCGGAAGATCAGCCGGTATGCCGGCAGGGTCCCGTTCATCGAAGTTCGTTTAGACTACCTGGCCTCGCCCGGTCTTCCCTCGATTCCACCGACCACCAGCCGCTTCGTCGCGACCTGTCGCCCCACCCGCGAGGGCGGTCGCTGGGCGGGGCCTGAGCGGGAGCGACTGCAGCGGCTGCGAGACGCCGCCCACTCCGGGTTTCAATGGGTGGACATCGAGCACGACGTGGGAATCGAAGCCGGAGAGTTCCCGGGTTGTTCGCTGCTTCGCTCCCACCATGACTTCTCTCGCTTCCCGGCAGACCCGGGGGGACTGATTCAGTCCCTTGAAGCCCTGCCCGGAGACGCGGTGAAGCTGGCCGTCGCCGTCTCCGGTTCCGCCGACTGCGTCAGGCTCCTCCGCTTCATGGAGTCTTCGGCGAGGACGAAGCCCCGCGTGATCCTGGGGATGGGCGAGTTCGGTCGCCTCAGTCGTCTCTTGGGCGCTCTTCTGGGGAATCTCTGGACCTACGTGGCCGAGAACCGGGGAGAGGCGGTGGCGCCCGGGCAGTTTCCTCTCTGGGAGGCGGTGGAGGTCTATCGTCTCGACCGCTGGAAAGACGCGCCGGAGCTTTATGGAGTCATGGGAAACCCGATCGGCCATTCTCGTTCCCCCCACCTGCACAACGGCCTCTTTCGGCATTACGGCCACGACCGGCTCTACCTGCCGATTCAGCTGGATGACCTGGCCCCCTGGTTCGACTATGTCGGTGGAAGTCGGCTCGCCTTCCACGGTTTCAGCGTTACCATCCCCTTCAA